>JAVROG010000076.1:0-17749 GCA_032162865.1 Mycobacterium sp.
GATCCGTTCGACGACGAGCAGGTGGAGCTGTCGACGGTCAGGCTGCTTGCGAAGCTCCCGACGATCGCCGCCTACGCGTACAAGAAGTCGGTGGGCCAGCCGTTCCTGTACCCGGACAACTCGCTGACCCTGGTCGAGAATTTCTTGCGAATGACGTTCGGGTTCCCCGCCGAGCCCTACGAGGTCGACCCCGAGATCGTGCGGGCACTCGACCTGCTGCTGATCCTGCACGCCGATCACGAGCAGAACTGTTCGACGTCGACGGTTCGGCTGGTGGGGTCTTCGCAAGCCAACCTGTTCACCTCGATTTCCGGCGGAATCAACGCGCTGTGGGGCCCGCTGCACGGCGGGGCCAACCAGGCGGTGCTGGAGATGCTCGAGGAGATCCGCGAGAGCGGGGATGACGTCGGCGAGTTCGTCCGGAAGGTGAAGAACCGCGAGGCCGGCGTCAAATTGATGGGCTTCGGACACCGCGTCTACAAGAACTATGACCCGCGTGCCCGCATCGTCAAGGAGCAGGCCGACAAGATCCTGGCCAAGCTGGGTGGAGACCCCCTGCTGGACATCGCCAAGGAGCTCGAAGAGGCGGCCCTGACCGACGACTACTTCGTCGAGCGCAAGCTCTACCCGAACGTCGACTTCTACACCGGTCTGATTTACCGGGCGCTCGGCTTCCCGGTTCGGATGTTCACCGTGCTGTTCGCGCTGGGCCGGTTGCCCGGCTGGATCGCGCACTGGCGGGAGATGCACGACGAGGGCGACAGCAAGATCGGCCGTCCGCGCCAGATCTACACCGGCTACACCGAGCGCGACTACGTCGGTATCGACGGGCGCTAAGCACCTTCGCCTAATCGAGCGAGGCCAACACCGCCATTGCGGCGTTGTGACCGCCGATGCCCGAGACCGCGCCGCCCCGACGGGCGCTCGAGCCGCACAGCATGATCCGCGCGTGCTCGGTAGCCACCCCCCACTGCCGTGCCGGGGTGTCCAGCGGATCGTCGTCGTCGGCGAATGGCCACGA
The DNA here is from genome assembly GCA_032162865.1 of Mycobacterium sp. Lineage (GTDB taxonomy): Bacteria > Actinomycetota > Actinomycetes > Mycobacteriales > Mycobacteriaceae > Mycobacterium. The sequence goes on from JAVROG010000076.1 coordinate 1,022, forward strand.
CAGCGCACCGTGGAAGATGTTGCCCGCGGTCATCCGCAGGTTGTGCTGCAGGTCCGCGGTAGTCGTCGTCTCCAGGCATGGGCGGCCAGCCCCGTCGGCGAGTAATACCTCTTGAATGGGTTCGGCCAGAACGGAATTGAGTGAAGTGAGCACGGATTCGGTCAGCTGTTGACGCAATACGGCGGGGTCTGAGTTGCCGAATACCGAATGCGGGGTGTGCAAGCCGAACACTGTCATGGTCTGGACGCCGGGCAGCGCGGTCGAAACGATGCTGGGGTCGGTCAGCGAGTGGCAGTAGGCCTCGCACGGCAATGGATCCGGCAACCTTCCGGCCAGCGCCTGGGCGTACCCGGCATCAAGCTGGGACCAGGTCTGGTTGACGTGGAATGTTCCGGCAAATGCCTGTTCCGGAGGCACATGGTGGTCTCGCAGCTGGGGCAACCGGTGCAGCACCATGTTCACCTTGACCTGTGTACCCGGCGCCAGCGACGGTGCCGGTTCGCTGAGCAGGTCGGCCAGTACCGCCGCTCCGACGCCGGCCAGCAGGAACCGGCCGCGGACCAGGTGCTCGTCGCCGTTGGTGCGGTAGCGCACTTCGCCGTCCGGTTCGACGGCGAAAACGTCAGCGCCGGTGCTTATTTCGACTCCGTGGCCGGTGGCGGCGGCGGCCAGTGCCGACGTCACCGCGCCCATGCCACCAACGGGCACATTCCAGTCGCCGGTGCCGCCGCCGAGCACGTGGTACAGAAAGCAGATGTTCTGCAGCAGCGACGGGTCGTTCAGGCGAGCGAAGGTGCCGATCAGAGCATCGGTAGCGATCACGCCGCGGACCACGTCGTTGACCACCGCGTCGGTGATCGCATGCCCGATCGGCTCGTCGACCATGGCATGCCACGCAGTCCCGGCGTCCGGATGACCATGTGCCAGCACGAGCCGGCGGGCCTGCGTGCGGGTGCGCAGGGGTTCGAGCAGCGTCGGCCAGAGTGGTTGGGTCACCAATCGGCAGCGCCGGTAGAACGCGGCGAAGCCCTGCTCATCGGCGGCCGCCCCGATCGCTGGGAACGTCCCGTTTGGACCGACCAGCAGTCCGGTGCGTCCGGCAGTCGCGGGATCCGGGGTGTACGACGAGAAGGGCCGTGTGGCCAAACGGACCTGGGCACCCAGGTCGCCAAGGATGCGCGAGGGCAGCAGGCTGACCAGATACGAGTAGCGCGACAGACGGACGTCGACGCCCTTGAACGCCTGCGTCGAAATTGCGGCCCCGCCGATGTGCGCCAACCGCTCGAGCAACCGCACCCGAAGGCCCCTGCGCGCTAGGTAGGCGGCCGCGACCAGGCCGTTGTGACCGCCGCCGACGACGACGACGTCGTAGTCGGGGTGGTTATCCGTCACTTCGCGCAGGGTGCTCTAACCGGTGTAGCCCTCGACCTGGTCGGGCGGACGCACCGCGGCTTCGCGCGGGTCACCCCCGGTTTCGCGCAGGGCCCGTCGTTGCCGAAGCAGATCCCAACACTGATCGAGTTCGACTTCGACGCGGCGAAGTCGCTCGTGCTCGTCGGACGTGGAGATTTCGCCCTGCTGCAACTGGGACCGCAGCAGCTTTTCCTGAGCGACCAGGTCGCGGATATGCGACAGCGTGTCCCGGTCCGTCGGTTTATTCTCGTTGTCCATCGCTTCAGTGTGCCCGAGAAATCCGGGTCACATTATTGTTTGCAACCCGTTGCATGGGTAAAGGACTCGGTAGGCTGCATAACGCCTGGAAGCGGGTAAATACGAAAGAGCGAGGAGCGATGGTGGGTCCTGAGGTCGATGTAGGCGACGCGCCCGCGCCTGCCGACGCGCCAGGGGACCCAAAATTCCAGCGACAGGCGCTGATCCGCCCCTGGTTGATTGGGGTAGCGGTTGTCCCATTCCTGCTCGCCATGATCGGTTACGGCGCGTACGAGCGGCCCATGGGTGTCAACGGACCGACCGGCGCGCTGCCGACGCTGACATCTCCCGTCAACGGGCCTTCGAACACGTCCAGCGCCCCGAGCCTGTCGTTATCTCTGTTCTCAATTAGCCGCAGCGGCAACAGCATTACGTTGGTCGGCAACTTTCCCGACGACGCGGCCAAGGCGAGACTGATGAAGTCGCTTAAGGGTTTGATGACACCGGGGGTCAACGTGGTCGACCAAATCCGTATTGACCCCCTTGTGCACGCACTTGATTTCGCAAATGCCGAACCGGTTTTCACTGCGGGCGTGCCCATTCCTGATTTCAACTTCAAGGTCGAAATGGACACCGTGATCTTGAGCGGCACCGCCGCATCGCCTGATCAGAAGGACGCGGTCGGACGCGCCGCAGCCAGCGCCTGGCCCAATGTGAATGTCACCAACAAGATTGCGGCCAGAGGGCAGATAACACTGAGTGCGCCACCCGGTTCCGCTCCAGCGCCAACCCCAGGACCCGCCTCATGTGACAACCTGCCCGCCGCCATCAACGCATTGACGGGAGGCCCGCTCGCCTTTGGCAACGACGGGGTGAGCCTGACCCCGGCGGACAAACAGATCCTGATCAGGGTTGCCGACAAGCTCAAGGCATGTCCGAACGGACGCGTAACCATCAACGGCTACACCGACAACAGCGGCGCCGAAACCATGAACATTCCGCTCAGCAGCCAGCGGGCATCGTTGGTCGCCGAGTACCTCATTGCCAACGGCGTGGCCCGCGACCACGTCACCGCCAAGGGTCTCGGGTCGGCCAATCCGATTGCCAGCAATGACACGGCCGAGGGGCGCGCCAAGAACCGTCGCGTCGAAGTTGTGGTCAGCTAGGGGAGAATCGAGCCATGGGTTTCGTGATCCAGTGGGTGGCCTACCTCGTCGCCTTCGTGGGCGGCTCGGCCATTGCCTACGCGATCGTCGCGTTGATGAGCAAGACCAGGGCGCGCGCATCGGCCGGTGCCGAGTCGGTGTCGGGGTCGGAACCCGACAAGGTTGGGCAGGTTTCTCAACCGGCGGCCCGGGTTGTTTCTGATTCACAGGGCCCTGAGTCTGGGTCGGAGATCGAGTTGTCGCAACCGCAGTGGCCTGGGATTCCGGCTCAGTGGCCAGGGGATGAGTCTGTGTCGGCCGGGTCCGCGCCCTCGTCGGTTGAGCCGGTCCTCGAGACGGTTGAGCCAAAGCCCGAGACGGTTGACCCAAAGCCCGAGTCGGTCGAGCCGCAGCCTGAGACGGTCGAGCCGCAGCCTGAAACGGTTGCATCGGAGGCAGTGTCGGCTGAGCCGGTCCGCGAGACGTTTGAGCCCGAGCCGGAGACGGTTGAGCCGGAGGCGGCAGCTGTGCCGGTTCTTGAGAACGTTGAACCCGAGCCGGAGACGCTCGAATCGGAGGCGATTGAGCCGGAGCCTGAGTTGGTCGAGCCGGAGGCGACATCAGCTGAGCCGTTCGTCGAGACGGTCGAGCCCGAGCCCGACGCTGAGGCGTTGTCGGCTGAGCCCGAATCCGAGCCCGCGACGCCTGAGCCGGCGCCGGCGTTGGCTGTTCCGGTCTTCGAGAGGGTGGAGCTGGAGCCTGAGCTGGTTGACCCGGAGCCCGAGGTGGTCGCGCCGGAGCCCGAGGTGGTCGCGCCGGAGCCCGAACTGGTCGAGCCGCAGCCTGATTTGATCGAGCCGGAGGCGGCGTCAGCTGAGCCGTTCCTCGAAACGGTCGAGCCCGAGACCGACGCTGAGGCATCGTCGGGTGAGCCCGAGCCCGAGACAGCGGAGCCGGAATCAGTGTCCGCTGAGCCGGAGCCGGTGTGGGATGTTCCGGTCTTCGAGAGGGTGGAGCCGCAGCCTAAGTTGGTCGAGCCGGAGGCGGCGTCAGCTGAGCCGTTCCTCGAGACGGTCGAGCCCGAGCCCGGGGCATTGTCGGCTGAGCACGAGCACGAGCCCGAGCCTGAGACGGCGGAGCCGGAGCCAGCGTTGGCTGTTCCGGTCTCCGAGAGGGTCGAGCCGGCGCCGGAGATGGTCGACCCGCAGCCTGAGCTGGTCGAGGCGGAGCCCGAGGTGATCGCGCCGGAGGCCGAGCTGGTCGAGCCGGAGGCGGCGTGGGATGAGCCGGAGCTCGAGACGGTCGAACGCGAGCCCGACGCTGATAGGTGGTCGGCTGAGCCCGAGCCCGAGCCCGAGCCCGAGCCCGAGACGGTCGAAGTGGAGGCAGCCTCGACTGAGCCGGAGCGAGCGTCGGCTGTTCCGATCTTCGAGAGTGTCGAGCCGGAGCCGGAGACGGTCGAGCCGGAGCCCGAGATGATCGAGCCCGAGCCGGACACGGCTGACCCGGCGGCGGCGTCGGCTGAGCCGGTCCCCGAGACCTTTGGGTCGGAGCGCGAGACAGTCGAGCCACAGCCTGAGCTGGTCGAGCCTGAGCTGGTCGAGCCACAGGCCGATGTGATTGAGCCGGCGGCAGCGTCGGCTGAGCCGGAGCCAGCGTCGGTCGAGCCGGAGGCGCGGCGGCGGAGCCGGTTCTCGAGGGGGTGGAGCCGGCACCGGAGGCGGTTGAGTCGGAGCGCATCGTCGGATGAGCAGGTTCTCGACGAGGTGGAGCCGGAGCCGGTTAAGCCGGAGTCCGAGCCGTTGGAGGCGGCGGCAGCCCCGGCTGAGGTGGTCTTCGAGGGCGTCGGGCCGGGGCCGGTTGAACCGGAGCCTAGGGCGGCGAAGCCTCCACTCGAACCCCAGTCTTCTGCGGTTTCTGAATCCGAGTTGGTGCAGCCTCGGTGGCCAGGGCCTCCGGCTCAGTGGCCTGGGGACGAGTTTGGGTCGGCGGTGCCCGCGCCCTCATCGGCTGAGCCGGTCCTCGAGACGGTTGAGCCGGCGACGGAAAAGCCCCGAGTCGAACCCGAGGGTTATGAGCCGGCTTCTGCGGTTTCTGAATCCGAGTTGACGCGGCCGCAGTGGCCAGGGCCTCCGGCTCAGTGGCCTGGGCCTCCGGCTCGGTGGCCTGGGGACGAGTTTGGGTCGGCCGTGCCCGCGCCCTCGTCGACTGCGCCGGTCCCGGAGGCGCTCGAGTCGGAGCCCGAGACGGTTGAGCCTCGACTCGGACCTGAGTTTTCCGAGCCGGTTCCCGAGGTTTTTGAATCACCTGCCTACGAGGCTGGGTCTGAGACCGAGTTGCCGCAGGCTCAGTGGCCTGAGCCGCAACTTCATTGGCCCGGGCCTCCGGCGCGGTGGCCTGGGGATGAGCCTGCGTCGGCCGGGTCCGCACGAGCGTCGGCTCACCCGCTTCTCGAGAGGGTCGAGACGGCCGAGACGGTTGAACCGGAGCCCGAGACGGTTGAACCGGAGGCAGCGCCGGCTGAGCCGGAGCCCAAGATGGCAGAACCGCGACTCGAACGTGAAGTTTCCGAGTCGGCTCCCGAGGATTCTGATTCACAAACGGAGGCAGAGTTCTCGCGGCCTCAGTGGCCTGGGTCTCCGGCTCAGTGGCCTGGGATCGGAGTAAATCGGTGATTGACCACGTGCACTGGTGGTTAGCCGCCCTGTCCTTCGCGCTGGGGATGGCGCTGACGTTCACGCTGTTGGTTCGACCCGCCAACAGCAAAATGCCGGCCTGGGCCATATCGGAACCGTCCCCGGGACTGGGGGAAACCCCCAAGCCGCCGATGATGAAAGCTACGACCGCCGAGGCGCCGCCGAAGAAGATACTCCCCTCCAGCTTAAGGCTAGATAAGGCGAGCGGTGTGTCCGCACTGCAGCCGGGGAGGCGCAAGCCCGTCACCAACGATGCTGTGACAGAGATACTTCCGATCGCTGGAGACCCCGAGACAGAGAAAATTCGCGTCGCCAGAGACCCGATGACCGAGAAGATTCCGGTCGTCAGAGATGCGATGACGGAAAGGATTCCGGTCGCTAAAGACGCTCTGACGGAGAGCATTCCGGCCGCGAGGAAAGCGCCGGCGAAGAAGGCGCCTGCGTCGAAGAAGGCTGGTGCGAAGAAGGTGCCTGGCGCGAAGGGGGTTCCTGGCGCCAAGAAGGTTCCTGCTGCGAAGAAGGCTGGTGCTGCGAAAAGGGCGAGGCCGAGGCCCACGGGCGCCCCGACCAAGCGGATTCGAACCGCGAAAGAATCTGCGACGGAGAAGATTTCGGACAGCGATGCGCCGACGGCCGTCATACCTCTGATGCCGTACGCGCCCTACGGTCCGGGTTCCATGCGGGCCAACCTTGATGGCAGCGGGCCAGAGGGATGGACGGTGAAGGGACGCACGGATTCCCGGCTTTTCTGCACACCCGACGATCCGGAGTACGACGAAACCGAGGCCCAGGTCTGGTTCGAAAACGAAGAGTTCGCTGCGCGAGCGTTTTTCACGCCGTGGAGCAAGAGGGTACGAAAAACTTAGCCGGTTGTGACGATCAGCTTGGGCCCGGAAGGCGCAGGACCAGGCGCGCGCCGCCCAACGGGCTGGTTTCCAGGGATGCGGTCCCGCCATGCAGATGGGCCTGCTGGGCAACCAATGCCAGTCCCAGACCAGAGCCCGAATGCGACGCTGTCGAACCTCGTGAGAACCGCTCGAATACCACTTGGCGTTCGGCTTCGGGCACTCCCGTGCCGTTGTCATCGATCGTGATTTCCACACCCGCTCGCGAGCTGACGGCCGACAGCTGAACCTGGGTGGCGCCACCATGCTTGACGGCATTGGCGATGGCGTTGTCGACGGTCAGCCGCAACCCGGCCGGCATCCCGACGATGATGCAGGTCGGTGATGGCACCAGAGCCACATCGAGGTCGGGGTAGATGCGGGTGGCGTCGTGGGCAGCGCGGTCGAGCAGATCGGTGATGTCGACGGGAACATGGTCATCGGAGGTGGACAATTCCCCCTGAGCCAACCGCTCCAGCGCGCTCAGGGTGGCCTCGATTCGCGACTGGGTGCGAATCACGTCGTTGAGCACTTCTTTGCGCTGGTCGTCGGGCAGATCCAGGGTGGCCAACACCTCGAGGTTGGTTCGCATCGCGGTAAGCGGAGTGCGCAACTCGTGGGAGGAGACGGCCGCAAAGTCGCGAGCCGAGGCCAGTGCCTCCTGCGTCCGATTCTGCTCGTTCCAGATGCGCTGCAGCATCCCTCTCATCGCCTCGGCGATCTCGACGGCTTCGCTGGCGCCATGCACGTCGACCTGCGGCGCCTCGTCGCCCGCGTCGATGGACCGGGTCTGTTCGGCGAGCTGTTTGAAAGGTCGCACCGCGAATGCGGCCAACAGCCAGGCAAACACTGCCGCCGCGCTGATAGCGAAGCCACAGATCAGCAGGACCCGGCGATGCAGGTTGTTGGTCTCGGCGTACGTCGCGTCATACGTTGCGCCGACGGCCACCGACGTTGGTTCCGGCCCTGGGATCTCCACCGTGCGCACGCGGTAGCGAACCCCGTGGATATAGGTGTCGGCGTAGGCGGCATGCAGCCTGGGCAGCGCGACGTCGGTGTTCGACTTGACCACGTTGCCCAGACGGACCGTGATGAGAGCGTCTTGATCGTTGGGGGATCGCGGGATCTCGTCGAGGCCGCGCGGCACGAACGGGATCGCGAAACCCGCGGCCTCATCCAGCCGGCGGTCCAGCCGTTCCTTGCGGTCCTTGGTGATGCCCACCCACACCACGGCGCCCACAATGAGCACAGGAATTGCGGCGCCGATGACCGTCGCAACCACCACTCGGGTCCGAAGCGACGGCGTTCGGGCGAAGATCCGGGACAGGATGTTCATCGCCACCACTGGGCACCCACCGCGGTCATTGCATTCGGAGCACGAACCCGACGCCCCGGACGGTGTGCAACAGCCGGGGGCCGCCGTTGGCCTCCAACTTGCGTCGCAGATATCCGATGAAGACGTCGACAACGTTGGTGTCGGCGGCGAAGTCGTAGCCCCACACCAGCTCGAGCAGTTGCGCGCGGGACAAGACCGCCGTCTTGTGCTCGGCCAGGACGGCCAGCAGGTCGAACTCCCGCTTGGTCAGATCGACATCGACGCCGTTGACCCGGGCTCGCCGGCCGGGGATGTCTACTTCCAGCGGGCCTACCGTGATGGTCTCCGAGGACGACGACGCGGTGGCGCCACGGCGGCGCAGCAGCGCGCGCACCCGCGCCACCAGTTCCGCCAAGACGAATGGTTTGACCAGGTAGTCGTCGGCACCGGCCTCCAGGCCGGCCACCCGGTCGTCGACCGAGCTGCGTGCGCTCAGGACGCACACCGGTACGTCGTTGTCCATGGCCCGCAAAGCGGTGACAACACTGACGCCGTCCAGCACCGGCATGTTGATATCGAGCACGATCGCGTCTGGACGGGTCTCGGTGGCGCTGCGCAGGGCTTCGGCGCCGTCGACCGCAGTTGATACCTCGAATCCAGACAGCCGCAGGCCGCGTTCCAGCGAGGCGAGTACATCCGAGTCGTCATCGACGACCAAGACCCGAGGTGAGTTCACACCAGTGTCCATGCGCCCATCTTGCCTGATAGTCGGCTACGGCGGTGGGAGGCGCGGGCAGATCGGCACCCTGGCCGCGTACATCATGATGACGCTGTCGTTGATCTGGCCGGTGACCGCAAAGGGCTTCGTGCTGTCGGTGACCCGGGAGGCGACGACCGCGGCGGGCGGAATCGCTGAAAGCCGACGCCCCCGCGAAATCTTCGACGGTCCTGCTGAGCAACCCGAAGACAACTATTTGTCAAATGCTGCAACGGATTTCGTGACGCCGTCGGCAGAGCTGCGATGATCACACTGGATGCCCGGCCAGGTGCGCCGACGTCAGCGGGTTAACACCACGCTCATCAGTTGAGTGAGCCAGGCACGTGCGGCGACCTGGTCACTGTCAAGCAGCAGCTGAACGCTCACCCCGTCATAGGCGGCGATGATCGCCCTGGCCGTGTCGGTGGCGGTGTCGATCGACTTGTGAAAGTCGATGCCGCTGGCAATCAGCCGTTCCTCAATGACTTCGCGCAACTGTGCGCGGTGCACTTCCCACCGGTGGGCGAGCTCGGGATTGCGCGCGGCGCACAGCAGGAAGTCGAACTTGATGAGCAGCCAGTCGCGTTCGAGCAGCAGGGTGTCGACGATGCGCGCGACGGCTCCGCGCAGATCGGCGACGGGGTCGCTGCCTTCCATGGCGGTCAGGACCTGTTCGGCGGTGCGCGCTGCCCACTGGTCGTAGAGCAGGAAGAACAACTCCTCGAGGCTTTCGAACTGCGAATAGAATGCGCCGCGGGTGTAACCGGCCGCTTCGCACACGTCCTCGATGGTCACGTGGCCATATCCCTTGTCGGAGAAGACGTGAAAGGCGGCCTTTATCAGCCGGGCGCGAGTTTCGGCGCGGCGCTTCGTCACCCGCGGCGGCTTGGCCACGGGGGTCGTTGGTGGCATTCGGGTTGCCTCCCATCCCCTGCAAACCGATACATTGCCACATCGGATACGCGAAATGCCACCTGGACGCCCTCGATTCGGCTAATCGTGACCGAAGACGCGCCGTCCCGGCGCTGTGCGAGCCGGCTGGGTCTGGTGGCGCTCTGCGGTACCCGTCATCACCGGTAGACCAGGCCGCTCAACCGCCAGGCCAGTTGCCGTCTTACGGCGGGCACGTGCGCGGCCAGCCGCATTACCGAGTTGCGGATCGGCCGCAGCTGGCGCGGCATCGTCGACACCTTAGTCAGCCGCCCGGTCAGCCTCAGGACTTCGAGCGCATGTCCGCGCTGCGTCGCGCTGTACGTGTCGAGCGCCGTTTCTGAGGTGCCGCGCAACACCTCGGTGAGTGCCTTGGACAGCGCGACTGCGTCGGTGATGCCGAGGTTCATGCCCTGGCCGCCGGCGGGGCTGTGGACGTGGGCGGCGTCGCCTGCCAGCAGCAACCGACCGGCGCGGTAGCTGTCGGCGACGCGATGTTGGATCCGGAATCGGGATCCCCATAGCAATTCGGTGACCGTCGTGCAGCCTGGCCCGAAGCCGCGGGTGTCGAGCAGCCGTTGGGCAAACTCGACCGTCGGCACCTTAGGCGCGTCCGCGGCCGGTGCCACGATGCGGAAGATGCCGTCGGGTAGCGGAGCCAGCACGTTCAGGCCCTCGTTGCCGTAGAACAGGTTCACCTCGTCGCGGGGCGCCCGCCCAGTCACTCGCACGTCAACGAGTGCGAAGGACTCGGCGAATTCGCCACCGGTGAAGCCGATTTGAGCCTGCTGGCGAACGGTGCTGTGCATGCCATCGGCTCCCACCAGGTAGGCGGCGCGGATGCGCTCACCGTCGTCGAACACGGCCGTGACGCCGGTCGCGTCTTGGCTGATCCGGCTCAGCGACTTGGGCCGAATTACTTTGCCGCCCAGCTCATTCAGGCGCTCTTCGAGAATCCGCTCGGTGTCGGCCTGGGAGATCATCAGGGTGTACGGGTAGCTCGTCGGGAGCCCGCTGAAGTCGACAGGGATCAGCACGCGCGATTCCTGCCGCATGGTGAATCGCGGCGCGACGAGCCCAGCCTTGACCAGACGCCACGACACGTCGAGGTCTTCGAGCACCTCGAGGCTGCGCGCGTTGATGGCGGCCGCGCGCGAGGTGTTGGCGCCTGACGGTAGCTTGTCGATCACCACCGCGTCGATTCCCTGTGTGAGCAAGGAAGCGGCCAGGGTGAGACCGGTGGGACCAGCCCCTATGACGAGGACATCGGTGTCGTTCATGGTGGTTCCTCTCTAAACCGTTCTAGTCAACGCTTGTTGGCATAACCATCATGCGCGCTGCGGGGTGGCCATGTCAACGCTTGTTGGCCTACACTTGTTGACATGAGGCGATCATCGGTTGAAACCAAGGCCGTCATCCTGGATGCGGCTCGTGACCGGTTCCGGACGGCAGGATTTCAGGCCGCCACAATTCGGACGATCGCCGCTGATGCGGGGGTGGACCCCGCGATGGTGATGCGGTACTTCGGCAATAAGGATCAGCTTTTCGCCGCGGCCGCCGAGTTCGATCTACAGTTCCCCGATTTCGCCGCGGCTGACCGAGGGCGACTCGGCTGGTTGCTAGTCGGTCACTTTCTGCAGCGCTGGGAGGGGGGCGACGACGCACTGATCATTCTGCTGCGCTCCAGTGCCACCAATGCCGAAGCCGCCCAACAGATGCGGGAGATCTTCGGAACCCAACTGCAGCCGTTGGTGGCCTCTTGGGTGCCTTCCGGTCAGGCCGCGACGCGGGCCGGGCTGATCGCCAGCCAAGTCCTGGGAATGGCGCTGTGCCGCTACGTGCTACGACTTCCGCCCGTGGTCGACATGACCCGTGACGAGATAGTGGAGTGGCTAGGCCCGACGATTCAGCGCTACCTGGACGGCTGATCGCGCCGAGCGTGTGAGTTATGTGTCGGAGACTGAAGGTGGCAGGCCGATGCGACGGTACCGTCGCAGGCGTGCGGCCAAGCGCTGCGTGTCGGGTACTGCCCGCAGCGCGTGCACTTCGGTGCCAAGGGCTGCCGATAGCCGACGGCAGAAATCGACGGGTTCGTCGGCGGCATCGGGATGTTCGGGCACGATGGCGTCCACGATCCCCGAAGCCAACAGGTCAGCCGACCGGATTCCTTGCGCCGCAGCGAGTTCAGGCGCATGCGAGGTGTCGCGGAAGACGATCGCACTGCCGCCCTCTGGCGGCAACGGCGCCAGCCAGCCGTGCAGGGCGGCCAGTACCCGGTCGGCAGGCACCATAGCCAGTGCTGGGCCACCGCTGCCCTGGCCAAGCAGCACCGACACCGTCGGCGTGTCCAGCGTGACGAGCTCGGCCAGGCATTGGGCGATCTCGCCGGCCAGTCCGCCCTGCTCGGCTTCGGCCGACAGAGCGGGACCGGCGGTGTCGATGACCAGCACCAGCGGCAGGCGGAGTTCAGCAGCCAAGGCCATGCCGCGACGGGCTTCACGCAGCGAACCGGGCCCGACGGAATTTCCGCCGCCTCCCTCGATCCGTTGCTGGCCGAGGACCACCACGGGCTGCCCGGCGAAGCGCGCCAACGCCAATAGGGTGGTCGCCGCCTCACCCTGACCGGTACCCGATAGCAGGACCCGGTCGGTGGCGCCGTAGCGCAACAGTTGCCGCACATCCGGCCGGTCCGGGCGCCGTGAGGCGACCACCGATTCCCAGGCGGGCACGTCCGGGACCGGCTCCGGGCGTTGGGGTTCCGGTGGCGGTTCGGGGGAGTCGGCGAGCACCCTCAGCGCGCGGTCCAGCATCGCGCGCAACTCCTCGAGCGGGACGACGCCGTCGATCACCCCGTATTGCTGCAGGTTTTCTGCGGTCTGAACGTCCGGGGGAAACGGTTCGCCGTAGAGCAACTCGTACACGCGTGGACCGAGGAAACCGATGAGGGCGCCCGGTTCGGCGACGGTGACATGGCCCAGCGAGCCCCACGACGCAAAGACTCCACCGGTCGTCGGATTGCGCAGGTAGACAAGGTAGGGGAGATGCGCCTGTCGATGTAGCTTGACGGCTGCCGCGATCTTCACCATCTGCAAGAACGCGACGGTGCCCTCCTGCATGCGGGTGCCACCAGAGCTCGGCGACGCGAGCAACGGCAACCGCTCAGCGGTCGCCCGCTCAATGGCGGCGGTGATCCGTTCGGCCGCCGCCACCCCGATCGAGCCGGCGAGGAACGTGAAGTCGCATACCACCACCGCTACTCGACGTCCGAAGATGCGCCCTTCGCCGGTCGCCACCGATTCGTCGCGGCCGCTGGCTTCTCGGGCGTCGGCCAGGTTGCGCGCGTAGGCCTGCGATATCGGCACTTGCAACGGCTCGCGATCCCAGCTGACGAAGGAGCCCTCGTCAAGCACCGCTTCTCGCAGTTCGTCGGTCGTGATACGGCTCACAGCGACGAGGCTATATACGCTGGCCCCCATGATCGGTATTTCCCACGCCGAAGGCGTCATGACCATCGAGCTGCAGCGCCCCGAGCGCCGCAACGCTCTGAATTCCCAGCTAGTCGAGGAGTTGCGGGAGGCCTTCCTCAAAGCCGGCGACGGGACGGTCCGCGCGATTGTGCTCACCGGCCAGGGCACCGCGTTCTGCGCCGGCGCTGACCTCAGCGGGGATGCGTTCGCCGCTGACTACCCCGACCGGCTTGTCGAACTGCACCGGATCATGGATCTGACGCTGATTCCGGTGATCGGCGCCATCAACGGACCCGCCATCGGCGCCGGGTTGCAGCTGGCCATGCAATGTGACCTGCGCGTTGTCGCGCCGGACGCGTTCTTTCAGTTCCCCACGTCGAAGTACGGCTTGGCCTTGGATAACTGGAGCATTCGCCGGCTGTCCTCCCTGGTCGGCCACGGGCGGGCCCGTGCCATGTTGCTGGCGGCGGAGAAGCTGACCGCCGACACCGCGCTGCAGACCGGAATGGCCAACCGCATCGGGACACTGGCCGACGCACAGGCCTGGGCTACTGAGATCGCCGGCCTGGCGCCCTTGGCTATTCAGCACGCGAAGCGGGTACTCAACGACGACGGCTCCATCGAGCAACCGGAGCCGGAACACAAGGAGCTCTTCGATAAGGCCTGGGGCAGCCAGGACGTCATTGAGGCACAGGTCGCGCGGATAGAAAAGCGGCCACCGAAGTTCCAGGGGGCGTAACGGTCATGATGCGCCAGGCGCTGCGAATGGCTGCCGGTACCGCCTCCTTAGCGGCAGGCGGGTGGTTGCTGCGAGCGCTCCATGGTGCACCGGCGGCGCTCGGTGCCGATCCCGCGGCGATCCAGGCCGTCGCGGAGGGATCGCCGAACTATCGCGACGGCGTGTTCGTCAACGTCGACCCCGGTTCGATATACGTCATGGACCGCGAGCAGCTGCGGCAAATCGCCTGGGAGCTGGTGGGCGGGCGCAGCAATAGCCGACCGGCACGGCCGATCCCGTTGGGCGCGCCGTCGATCTACCAGGGCCAGCCCGCCGAGCTGGCGGTCAGCTGGTTCGGTCACTCGACGGCGCTGGTGGAGATCGACGGCTATCGCGTGCTGACCGATCCGGTGTGGAGTGAGCGGTGCTCGCCCTCGGATACCGTTGGGCCGCAGCGATTGCACCCGCCGCCGGTGTTGCTAGAGGGGCTGCCTGCCGTCGATGCGGTGGTGATCAGCCATGATCACTACGATCATCTCGACATCGACACCGTGCTCGCGTTGACCCGCATGCAGCGGGCGCCGTTCTTCGTGCCGCTCGGGGTGGGAGCCCATCTGCGGTCGTGGGGTGTACCCGAGCACCGCATCGTCGAACTCGACTGGAATCAGAGCGCCCAGGTCGACGAACTGACCGTGATCTGCATGCCGGCGCGGCACTTCTCGGGGCGGTTTTTGAGCCGAAACAACACGTTGTGGGCGTCCTGGGCCTTTATCGGCCCGCGTCATCGCGCATACTTCGGGGGCGACACGGGCTACACCAAGAGTTTCGCCGAGATCGGTTCGGAACATGGGCCGTTCGATCTGACGCTGATGCCGATCGGCGCCTACAACACCGCCTGGCCGGACATCCACATGAACCCCGAAGAGGCGGTCCGGGCGCACCTGGACGTTACCGACTCGGGATCGGGATTGCTGGTGCCGATTCACTGGGGCACCTTCCGGTTGGCCCCCCATCCGTGGTCGGAGCCCGTCGAGCGGGTGCTCAAAGCCGCGGAGCCAGACGGCGTGCAGGTGGCGGTGCCGACGCCCGGTCAGCGCATTGAGTCGGGCTCGCCGTTGCGCTTCAACCCGTGGTGGCGGCTCTGAGCCGGTAGCGATTCCTCGCGCCGCTCGCGTGGCGCGCATCGTCACCGGGCTGGAGCTGGATTGCCCGCCTTCTCCTCGCGCCGCTCGCGCGGCGCGCATCGTCACCGGGCTAAGGTGCGGCCATGACGAAACGTGCGGCCACAGCCGCAGTCGTGGTGATGTTGTCGACCCTGGTCGGATGTGGTCCCGCGCAACCGATATCCAAGCCCTCGTCCGCGCCGGCTCAGGTGCCGCCCAACGAGGTGTCGGGTCTGCAAATTCCGGCCAGCCGCATCGACGACGCCGTCGCCAAGGTCGACGGCCTGGTTTCGGAGCTGATGAAGAACACCGGAATCCCTGGCATGGCTGTCGCGATCGTCCACGGTGGAAAGACGTTGTATGCCAAAGGTTTCGGTATCAAGGACGCAAGCAAGGGGGACGGTCCGGGCAACAAGGTCGACGCCGACACCGTCTTCCAGCTGGCCTCGGTGTCGAAGTCAGTGGGTGCGACGGTGGTCGCCCATCAAGTTACGGAGGGCGCCATCACCTGGGACACGCCCGTCGCGACGAAGCTGCCGGGGTTCACGCTCATGGACCCCTACGTCACCACTAACGTCAGCGTCGCCGACCTGTACTCCCACCGTTCCGGGCTTCCTGACCACGCGGGCGACGCGCTCGAGGACCTCGGCTACGCCCGTCAGCAGGTGCTGGAACGGCTGAAATTCCTTCCGCTGGCACCTTTTCGGATCAGCTACGCCTACACCAACTTCGGGGTGACCACCGCTGCCGAGGCGGTCGCGGCCGCGGCCGGCAAGCCCTGGGAAGTCTTGTCCGAGGAGGCGCTCTATCGCCCGTTGGGGATGGCCTCCACCAGCTCGAAGTTTGCTGACTTCCTGGCCAGGCCCAACCACGCGGTCAACCACATCAAGGTCGGAGACAAATGGGAAGCACGCTTCCAACGCGACCCCGACGCCCAGACGCCCGCAGGCGGGGTGAGTTCATCGGTCAACGACATGACGCGTTGGCTGACCATGCTGCTGGCCAACGGCACCTACAACGGTCAGCGGATCATGTCGCCGGAAGCGCTGCTGCCCGCCTACACCCCACAAATGCTCTCGAGTCCCGCGAAAAACCCGAAAGCGCGGGCCGGCTTCTATGGTCACGGGTTCAATGTTTCGGTGACCTCGTCGGGGCGTACCCAGTACAGCCATTCCGGGGCCTTCGGGTTAGGCGCCGCAACGACTTTCGCGGTGCTGCCGTCCGAAGACATCGGGATCGTCGCCCTGACCAACGCCGCGCCCTACGGTGTGCCGGAGGCCCTGGCGGCCGAATTCATTGATCTGGTGCAATACGGTCAGGTGCGCGAGGACTGGGCGAACCTCTACCGGCAGCAACTAGCCCCGATGAACAATCCCGATGGCTCCCTGGTCGGCAAGCCGCCCCCGGTCAGCCCGGCACCCGCCAGACCGCTCAGCGACTACGTCGGCGTGTACGCCAACGACTACTGGGGACCCGCCACCGTGGCCGACCAGGGTGGCAAACTGCAGCTCTCGCTGGGGCCGAAGAATCAAACGTTC
This sequence comes from Mycobacterium sp., assembly GCA_032162865.1. Taxonomy (GTDB): domain Bacteria; phylum Actinomycetota; class Actinomycetes; order Mycobacteriales; family Mycobacteriaceae; genus Mycobacterium. The sequence continues at coordinate 17,285 of JAVROG010000076.1, forward strand.
GACTTGACGCACTGGGACGGCGACACGTTCACCTTCGCGTTGTCCACCGAAAACGCCTTGCCCGGATCGATTTCCAAGGCGGTGTTCATTCCGGGTCCTAACGGCGCCGCGTTGAACCTCGAGTACTACGACTCCGACAAGCTGGGCACCTTCACGCGATGACTATTGGCGGCCTGACCGATGCCGAAGTGGCACAACGGGTTGCCGACGGGAGAGTCAACGACACGCCCGAACGTGCCACCCGCAGCATCGCGCATATCGTTCGGGCTAATGTATTCACCCGGATCAACGCGATCCTGGGTGTGCTGTTTGCCATTGTGCTTGTGACCGGTTCGTTGATCAACGGGCTGTTCGGTCTGCTCATCGTCGCCAACAGCGTCATCGGCATAGTTCAAGAGGTCCGGGCTAAGCAGACGCTGGACAAGTTGGCGATCGTCGGACAGGCGAAACCTGTGGTGCGCAGAC
>JAVROG010000077.1:0-10283 GCA_032162865.1 Mycobacterium sp.
AGCGCCGGACCTCGGCATCAGCGCTTCGTGGCTGCCCTCAGCTGCACCGCTGCCGCACGGGCGGAAGCCGCCGAATCTGTTGCTGCGGTCCCAACGACGTTTGCGACTAGGGCAACCCGTTTAGCCCGTCTACGCCCAACACCCCGCTAGCGCCGCCGCGGCCGAGGTGGCCGCATCGAGCGTCGAGCCGAGACCGGTCAGATTCGCCGCCGCCGCCTCCAGCAGCTCTGGCAGCGCGACAACAAACGACATCCGATTCCCCCAATAGGTCATGACACTGAGTCATGCCAACTCGAGGAGGCTGCGTCACATCGGCGAATCGGCCTTGCGAACGGAGCGTATCCCGAGCCGCGCCCACATATCGCCGATTGCCCACGACTCTGCCGCGCCAGCCCTTAACGCTCAGCGCGATTCGTCGCCCAATTCGGCAAGCACCAGTCGCAGCACCAGCACGGCGCCTGACTTGTCCAGTGGGTCATTGCCGTTGCCGCATTTGGGGGACTGCACACACGACGGGCATCCGCTCGGGCACTCGCACGCCTCGATCGCCGCCGCCGTGGCGCCCAGCCAGGTGCGTGCCTTGTGAAAGCCGCGCTCGGCGAACCCCGCTCCACCCGGATGTCCGTCGTAGACGAACACGGTTGGTAGTCCGTCAGGACCGACGGCGGTGGACAAGCCGCCGATGTCGCCACGGTCGCAGCTGGCCACCAACGGCAGCAGTCCGATTGCCGCATGCTCCGCGGCGTGCAATGAACCCGGAATCCGCACAGATTCAATACCATTGCGGCTCAACATATCCGGGTCGATCGTGTACATGACGGCGTAAGTGGGCAACGTAGCCCGAGGCATCTCCAGTTCGATGAAGTCGATCACCTCGCCGTTCGGCCGACGCCGCAGGTAACCGACGACTTGATGGGTCACGGTCACCGGCACCAGACCCAGCGTCACCGACCCGAAAGTTGACCGCTCGCCCCGCCCGGTGACGGCGATGTCGGTGATCTCCCGTGCGAACGTCGCATAGCCGGGATCCGTAGCGTGAACGAAGGCGATGCCCTCCTCGAGGTCGAGCGAGTCGACCAGGTAACTCTCGCCTTGGTGCAGGTATACCGCCCCGGGATGGATCGAAGCGGGGGCCTGTCCGGCGCCGGTGCTGCCCACCAGTCGACCGGTGTCTGCCTCGACGATGACGATCTGTCCACCGATGGAGCCCCGAATATCTACGGCCCCGTGCGGTTCCATGCCCGGAGCCGGGAAATACCGGCCGCCGCGGCGCTTCAGCAGCCCGTCATCAACCAATCCCTCGGCGACGTCAACCGCGTCCAAGGAGCGGACTTCTGCTTCCTCGAGTGGCAGTTCGGTTGCCGCACAGAGCAGTTGAGGGCCGAGAATATAGGGATTTGTCGGATCGATCACGACGCGCTCAACGGGTTTGTCCAGCAAAGCGTCGGGGTGGTGGACGAGATAGGTGTCCAGCGGATCATCCCGGGCGATCAGCACCACGAGCGCGCCTTGTCCGCGCCGCCCCGATCTTCCGGCCTGCTGCCAGAACGACGCGACGGTCCCGGGGAACCCCGCCAGCACCACGGCATCCAAGCCGGCGATGTCGACGCCCAACTCCAAAGCGTTGGTGGTCGCCAGCCCACGCAGCCGGCCCTCGGCCAGCGCATTCTCCAACGCGCTGCGATCCTCCGCCAGATAGCCGGCGCGATACGACGCCACGGTGTGGGACAGCGGTGGGGCGATGTCATTCAGGCGTGCCTGCGCCCCCAGTGCGGTCAGTTCGGCGGCCCGGCGTGACCGGACGAAGGTCAGCGTCTGCGCGCCCTCGACAACCAGGTCGGCCATCACCCGGGCCGCCTCAGCGCCCGCCGACCGTCGTACCGGGGCGCCGTTTTCTCCCGTCAATTCGGCGAGCAACGCGGGTTCCCATAACGCCACCGTGCGGGCGCCCTGCGGGGACCCGTCGTCGACAATCTCTGTGACCGGCTGCCCGATGAGTTCGGTGGCCGTGGTGCCCGGCGAGTCGGTCGTCGCGCTGGCGAAGACCACCGTCGGGTAGGACGAATAGCGCGCGCACAGCCGCAACAAACGACGCAGCACCATCGCCACATTGGAGCCGAAAACGCCACGGTAGTAATGGCATTCGTCGACAACTACGAAGCGAAGACCGCGCAGCAGCACCGCCCAGCGCGGATGGTTGCGCAAAATCGAGAGGTGGATCATGTCGGGGTTGGAGAAGATCCAGCGAGAGCGTTCTCGCGCAAATCGGCGCACCTCGGCGGGACTGTCGCCGTCGTACGCCGTAGGCGCGACGTCATCCAGTGGAACCGCGCTGACCAGCGCGTGTGCCGCGCGCAGCTGATCATGGCCCAGTGCCTTCGTCGGCGACAGGTAGAGCACCCGGGCCCGCGGGTCGGTGGCCAGCGCGTTGAGCACAGGGAGCTGATAGGCCAGCGACTTACCCGACGCCGTGCCGGTGCTGACCACGACATGACGCCCGGCGTGCGCCAGTTCCGCAGCGTCGTACTGGTGTGACCACGGCACGCTGATGCCCCGAGCGGTAAACGCACGAATCACTGCGGGTTCGGCCCACTCCGGCCAACCCTGAGGCCGGCCGGTGCGCGGCGGCAGCTCGGCGGTATGGCGCAACGGATGCTCACCTGGCGCGGTACCGGCGAGCGCGGCGGCAAGCAGCTCGCTGCCGAAACTTGCCATCGCACTCCCTTCTCGACCCTCTCAAGCCCGGTATAGCCCGCAAATCGCGAAGCGCACCGGCCTGCCGGATGACGCTGACGTAAATTGACCCGCCGTTCGGCGCCCAGTCTCTGGCTAGAGACTGTCGCCGACGCGATGAACATGGTTGACTGTTTGCGGTCGCAGCTTCTGTGTTCGTTTCAAACATTCGCAGGATCGACGTTGCGGTCGCGGTTCCTGCGAAGGTTATCTGTCGGGTGAAATTCCGGCGACTCCGCGAGGTATGGCGGTCGCGACGGGCCCGGGCACCGAAAGGCGGTGCGCCGCACCCAGAAGAAAAGGAAAGATCGAGAAATGCCACAGGGAACTGTGAAGTGGTTCAACGCGGAGAAGGGGTTCGGCTTCATCGCCCCCGAGGATGGTTCCGCAGATGTTTTTGTCCACTACACGGAGATCCAGGGTACGGGCTTCCGCACCCTTGAAGAGAACCAGAAGGTCGAGTTCGAGATCGGCCATAGCCCTAAGGGCCCCCAGGCCACCGGAGTCCGCTCCGTTTAATCCGAGCAGATTCTGACGTACCCCCCGGCGCAGTCCCGCTCTTGCGGAACCGCCCCGGGGGGTTCTCGTTACTCGGCAGGCGTCAGCCGCTCATGTGAGACGCCGCGCCGAATGCGGATAAGCGGCGGATCGACTCGCTGGCCTACTGTCTGTGGCGTGAGCCAGCTTTCCTTCTTCGCCGCGGAGTCGGTCCCGCCCGCGGTCGGGGACTTGTGCGGACTGCTGGCGGCACCGGGCCAGATTGTGACGGTCGGTGCGGGTGCGAGGCTGTCTGTGGTCGTGGATGAGTCTTGGCGGGCCGAAGCGCTGGCCGAGATGATCCGGGAGGCCGGCCTGGTTCCCGAGATCACCCGGACCGACGAGGACACCCCGTTGGTCCGTACGGCCGCGGACCCGTTGTTGTGCGCTATCGCCAAAGAGTGGACGCGCGGTGCGGTGAAGACGGTGCCGCCGCGCTGGTTGCCCGGCCCGCGGGAACTGCGGGTGTGGACGCTGGCGGCCGGCAGTCCCGAGGCCGATCGTTATCTGCTGGGTTTGGACCCGCACGCGCCGGACACTCATTCGCCGCTGGCGTCGGCTCTGATGCGGGTCGGAATCGCGCCCACTCTGATCGGTACTCGCGGTGCCCGCCCGGCGCTTCGGATCAGTGGCCGCCGCAGGCTATCGCGCCTGGTAGAGAACGTGGGAGACCCCCCCGACAGTATCGCGGCAGTGGCGCAGTGGCCCCGGGTTTGACGGGTCGTGCGAGCCTCGTCGAGGACCGGTCGGTTTGCGCAGGCGCACCTTAGGGTGCGAAATTGTCAGTTGCCCGCGGGGCTAAGGTACGGGCGGCGTACCTGGACTTCACCGGAATTGCCCGGAATTTTCCGGACGGACCCGTCATTCTTTCTGCGGGGCGGTTCCAACAGGGGCCGATATAGGAGATGGAGCGTAGGCGTAGTTGGCTGATGGCGGCCGTACCAGCGGCAGAAACGGGACTACCCGGCGACTCGTGATCGTGGAGTCGCCCACCAAAGCGCGCAAACTTGCCGGTTACCTGGGTTCCAGCTACATCGTGGAGTCCTCCCGGGGCCACATTCGCGACCTGCCTCGTGCCGCCGCCGACGTGCCGGCCAAGTTCAAGTCCGAGCCGTGGGCACGACTGGGCGTCAACGTCGATGCGGACTTCGAGCCTCTCTACGTCATCAGTCCGGAGAAGAAGAGCACCGTCACCGAGCTGAAGGGCCTGCTCAATGATGTCGACGAGCTCTACCTCGCGACGGATGGCGACCGCGAGGGCGAGGCCATCGCCTGGCATCTGCTGGAGACCCTGAAACCGCGCATTCCCGTCAAGCGGATGGTTTTCCACGAGATCACCGAGCCGGCGATCCTCGAGGCCGCCCAAAACCCTCGTGACCTGGACATCGACCTTGTCGACGCGCAGGAGACCCGCCGCATCCTGGACCGGTTGTACGGCTACGAGGTCAGCCCGGTGCTGTGGAAGAAGGTCGCGCCGAAGCTGTCGGCCGGCCGCGTGCAGTCGGTGGCGACCCGCATCATCGTGCAGCGCGAACGCGACCGGATGGCGTTCCGCAGCGCGTCCTACTGGGACATCCTGGCCCGACTGGACGCCAGCGTGTCCGACGCCAACGCGCAGCCACCCACCTTCACCGCCCGGCTCACCAGCCTGGACGGCCTGCGCGTGGCCACCGGCCGCGACTTCGACTCGTTGGGCATCCTGCGCAAGGCCGACGAGGTCGTCGTTCTCAACGAGGCTGGCGCGACCCAGCTGGCCACCGACCTGCAGGGCGCGCAGCTCAGTGTGGCGTCGGTCGAGGAGAAGCCCTACACCCGGCGTCCCTACCCGCCCTTCATGACGTCAACGCTGCAGCAAGAGGCCGGCCGCAAGTTGCGGTTCTCCTCCGAGCGCACGATGAGCATCGCGCAGCGGCTCTACGAGAACGGCTACATCACTTATATGCGTACCGACTCGACGACCCTGTCCGAGTCGGCCATCACCGCCGCGCGCAACCAGGCCAGGCAGCTCTACGGCGACGAATACGTTGCTCCGTCGCCGCGTCAGTACACCCGCAAGGTGAAGAACGCTCAGGAGGCGCACGAGGCCATCCGGCCCGCCGGGGAAACGTTTGCCACCCCCGACGCGGTGCGCCGCGAACTGGACGGCGACGAGTTCCGGCTTTACGAGCTGGTCTGGCAGCGCACGGTGGCCTCGCAGATGGCCGATGCGCGCGGTACCACGCTGAGCCTGCGCATCCAGGGAGCGGCCGGGGAGCAGCAGGTGGTGTTCTCCGCGAGCGGACGCACCCTGACTTTCGCGGGGTTCCTCAAGGCGTATGTGGAGACGGTGGACGAGCTGGTCGGCGGCGAGGCCGACGACGCCGAGCGCCGATTGCCCAACCTGACCCCGGGACAGCGGCTGGACGCCATCGAGCTGAACCCGGACGGTCACTCCACCAACCCGCCTGCCCGCTACACCGAAGCGTCGTTGATCAAGGCGCTCGAGGAGCTGGGCATCGGGCGTCCGTCAACGTATTCGTCGATTATCAAGACCATCCAGGACCGGGGCTATGTGCACAAGAAGGGCAGCGCCCTGGTGCCGTCCTGGGTGGCGTTCGCCGTAACCGGTTTGTTAGAACAGCATTTCGGCCGACTGGTCGATTACGGCTTCACGGCGGCGATGGAAGACGAGCTGGACGCCATCGCATCGGGCAACGAGCGACGCACCAACTGGCTCAACAACTTCTACTTCGGTGGCGACCACGGCGTGGCCGATTCGGTGGCCCGCTCCGGCGGCCTGAAGAAACTCGTCGGCATCAACCTCGAAGGTATTGACGCACGAGAAGTCAACTCCATCAAGCTCTTTGACGATGTCGAGGGCCGTACCGTCTATGTCCGGGTCGGCAAGAACGGGCCGTACCTGGAACGCACGGTGATCGGCGACGATGGTGAGCCCGGCCCGCAGCGGGCCAACCTCAACGATTCGCTCACCCCTGACGAGCTGACTTTGGAAGTGGCCGAAGAGCTCTTCGCCACCCCGCAGGAAGGGCGTGTGCTGGGTCTCGACCCGGCGACGGGCCATGAGGTCGTCGCGAAGGACGGTAGATACGGCCCGTATGTGACCGAGATCCTGCCGGAGCCCCCTCCTGAGGAGGGTGGGGAAGCGCCCGCCAAGAAGGGCAAGAAGCCCACCGGACCCAAGCCCCGCAGCGGATCCCTGCTGCGCAGCATGGACCTGCAGACCGTCACACTCGAGGACGCGCTCAAGCTGCTGTCGCTGCCGCGGGTGGTCGGAACCGACCCCGCATCCGGGGACGAGATCACCGCGCAGAACGGGCGCTACGGCCCATACCTGAAGCGCGGCAACGATTCTCGATCACTGCAAACCGAAGACCAGATGTTCACCATCACCCTCGACGAGGCGCTCAAGATCTACTCCGAGCCCAAACGGTCTGGGCGACAAGCTGCTTCGGCGCCGCCCCTGCGTGAGCTGGGTACCGACCCGGCGTCGGGAAAGCCGATGGTGATCAAGGACGGCCGGTTCGGGCCGTATGTCACCGATGGCGAGACCAACGCCAGCCTGCGCAAGGGCGATGACGTCCTGTCGATCACCGACGAGCGCGCCTCCGAATTGCTGGCCGACCGGCGCGCACGCGGGCCGGTGAAGCGGACCGCGAAGAAGACCGCCCGCAAGGCGCCCGCGAAGAAGGCACCGGCCAAGAAGGCCGTCAAGCGCAGCTAGTCGCTGCTAGCGGCTCGCCTTGCTGGAAGCGTCCTCAATCTGCCGGGAAGCGGGTTCGGCCAGATTCAGCGGACGTGCCAGCTGAGTAGGCGCGGAGCGCCCGCGTAACTCGACCACCTCAGCCACATCCCAGCACAGCGCTTCGGCGTCCAGCGCGCCGCTGACCGCGATTGCCGACGCCAGCACATGTCCCTCTTCGAGCTTGGCCAGCTCGGTCAGCCGGGCCGCCTCGTTCACCGGGTCCCCGATGACGGTGTACTCGAAGCGCGCCTGGGCCCCGATGTGGCCGGCGATGGCCCGGCCGGCCGAGACTCCGATGCCGAACTCCGCGGACCCCAGCACCGGGAGGAGTTCGTCGTGCAACGCCCGGGCCGCGGCCAGTGCCGCACCCGCGCCGTCGGGGTGCTCGATGGGCGCGCCGAAGATCGCGAGCGCGGCGTCGCCCTGGAACTTGTTGACGAACCCGCCGTAGCGGCCCACGGTGTCGACCACGACGCGGAAGAACTCGTTGAGCAGGCTGACCACCTCGGCGGGCGGTCGGGACGCCGCCAACTGCGTCGAACCAACCAAGTCCACGAACAGCACCGCGACATCTCGCTCTTGGCCGCCCAACTCGGTGCCCCGCTCGAGCGCCCGGCGGGCGACGTCCTCACCCACGTAGCGGCCGAAGAGGTCACGCAGCCGTTGCCGCTCGGACAGGTCGCGGACCATGTCGTTGAAGCCGGCCTGCAGCAGGCCCAGCTCGCTGGCGTCGTAGATCTGCATGTGCGCGTTGTAGTTACCGCGCTGCACCTCCGACAGCGCCCAGCGCAGCTGACGCAACGGGTCCGCGATCGACATGGACACCAACAGCGTGCTGGCCGCCCCGATGGCCAGTGCGGCCAGCGCCAGCAGCAAGACGGGATTGAACAGGCTTTCCGCCGAGGCGTGCAGCAGGGAAATCTTGTCCGAAACCACGGCCAGGATGATGGCCACCAGGGGCACAGCCGTGGACAGCACCCAGGTGAGCATCAGGCGCAGAATGACGCCGGGTGCCCGTACGTTCTCCGGCACACCGCTACGCAGCGCGGCGACCGCCACCGGCCGCAGGACCCGTTCGGACTGCAGATAACCGATGATCCCGGTCGCGGTGGCGCCCAGAGCGTTGGCGACGATCACGACCGGCACGGCCTGGCGGGCCACCGACCAGCTGGCGAGGATGAACACCACGCTGCCCAGCGCCCAGCTGCCCGCGCTGATCAACGTTCGGTAGAACGGCATCCGCAGGGCACGGGTGCGGGCCAGTTCGGTGGTGGACGGGTCGGCTTCGATTAGCAGGTTGTCGCGACGCTGCCATCGGAAAACCGGCACCAGCAGTTTGAGGTTCCAGGCGAAGCCCGCGAGGAACAGGAAGATCACCGACAAGATGAAGACGACCACGTTGAGTTGCGGGAGGTCCTGCAGCTCGATGCGGTCATGCGGCGGCAGCCCGTAACGCAGGAAGCCCAGCACGAACAGCCCGCCGATGATGTCGGCCTGCAGCATGCTCAGCGAGAACACAGGCCACGGGGTGCGCACCACCCACCGGACGAATGCATTGATTCGCCTAGGGAGGGTTGCCGCCGTGGTCACGCACCCACCGTATCCGTCAGCGGGGACTCGTCGGAAACTTTAAAGTGCTCCGGCAGGTCGTCCGACATGGGCGAAAGATGGGTAAAGGTCACGGAATTGTCGCGAAACGGACGCTGATCGGTATCTGTCGTAGTCGCTCACTACTGTTGCCCATGATGACGGGGGTGTTTACGCGGCTGGTAGGCCAGGACGTGGTGGAGACCGAGCTGCTGGCCGCCGCCAGGTCCGGACGTGGTGATTCCTCTCACAGCTCGCCGGGCGGCGGGACTATGACACATGCCTGGTTGATAACGGGGCCGCCCGGTTCTGGGCGTTCGGTGGCCGCATTGTGCTTCGCGGCGGCGCTGCAGTGCACATCTGACGAGGGTCCCGGCTGCGGAAGCTGCCGGGCCTGTACGACGACGATGGCGGGCACCCACGCCGACGTTCGGCGAGTGATTCCCGAGGGCCTGTCCATCGGTGTGGACGAGATGCGGGGCATCGTGCAGATCGCGTCGCGCCGGCCGACCACCGGCCGGCACCAGATCGTGGTCATCGAGGACGCCGACCGGTTGACCGAAGGCGCGGCGAACGCCCTGCTGAAGGTGGTTGAAGAGCCGCCACCGTCGACGGTATTTCTGCTGTGTGCGCCCTCGGTGGACCCTGAGGACATCGCGATTACGCTGCGCTCCCGGTGCCGGCACGTGGCGCTGGTGACGCCGCCGACCGACGCGATTGCCCAGGTGCTCATCGATGGCGACGGGCTGGACGCCGACACGGCGAGCTGGGCTGCCGCAGTCAGCGGCGGTCATGTTGGTCGCGCGCGCCGACTGGCCACCGACCCGGACGCGCGGCGTCGGCGGGAGCAGGCGCTGGAGCTGGTCCGCGACGCCGCTCGGCCGGCACGGGCCTTTGCCGCCGGCGAGGAGTTGGTCGCTGCCGCCGAGGCAGAGGCGGTGGCGTTGACCGTAGGGCGCGCCGAGATCGAGACCGAGGAGCTGCGTACGGCACTGGGGGCGGGCGGCACGGGTAAAGGCGCCGGAGGCGCGATGCGGGGCTCCGCGGGGGCGATCAAGGACCTGGAGCGACGGCAGAAGTCCCGGCAGACCCGGGCCTCCCGCGATGCGCTGGACCGGGCACTGATCGATTTGGCCACCTACTTTCGGGACGCGCTGCTGGTCTCGGCGAATGCGGCACAGGTTCGGGCCAATCACCCGGACATGGCCGATCGGGTCAGCGCGCTGGCCGGCCACGCCAGCCCCGAGCGGCTGCTGCGCTGCATCGAGGCGGTCCTGGAATGCCGCGAAGCGTTAGCGATCAACGTCAAACCCAAGTTCGCGGTCGACGCCATGGTCGCGACCTTCGGTCAGGAATTGCGCTGACTTGGGTGGGGCGGGCCGCCTGCCGTAGACTCGTGCCGCCCACGGGAGGCACCGCCGCCTTAGCTCAGTCGGTAGAGCGATTCACTCGTAATGAATAGGTCAGGAGTTCGATTCTCCTAGGCGGCTCCATCTAGCATGTATTGCGTCGGTTGATGCTTGACATTTCTGCTTCGGGTGATGCCTGACAGTGTTTCGGCTGATGCTTGACAGTTGTTTCGGTTGATCCTTGACACTCCCTAGATGAGGGAGTTAACCGTGGCCGAGCAGCGGTATCAGGCCGTGATGGCCGTGATTGGTGATGGTTTGTCGATTTCGCAGGT
>JAVROG010000078.1:0-9384 GCA_032162865.1 Mycobacterium sp.
GACTTCCGACGCGGCGGCAGCACAGCCATCAGCTACGGGGGGATCAGTTGTCGCTGCAGCCAGTCAGCATCGCTGCCGGTGTCACCGACCCCATCACCGACCTCAGTCGGCCGTTGCGCGGCTGGCAGCGCCGGGCGCTGGTCAAGTACCTGGGCACCGGGCCGCGCGATTTCCTGGCCGTCGCCACACCCGGATCGGGCAAGACCGCATTCGCCCTTCGTATCGCGGCTGAACTTCTCGGCCACCGCGGCGTCGAGCAACTCACCATCGTCGTGCCCACCGAACACCTCAAGGTCCAGTGGGCGGAAGCCGCGGGCCGGCAGGGCCTGTCCCTGGACCCGAAGTTCTCCAACTCCAACCCTCAGACTTCGCCGGAGTATCACGGTGTGGTCGTCACCTACGCCCAGGTAGCCGCCCATCCGACGTTGCACCGGGTGCGAACCGAGCAGCGCAAGACACTGGTCGTCTTCGACGAGATCCACCACGGCGGCGATGCCAAGACCTGGGGTGACGCCATCCGGGAAGCCTTCAGTGACGCCACCCGCCGACTTGCTTTGACCGGCACCCCGTTCCGCAGCGACGACAGTCCCATCCCGTTCGTCAACTACGAGCCCGACGTCGAGGGCGTGCTGCGTTCGCAGGCCGACCACACCTACGGCTACGCCGAAGCACTTGCCGACGGCGTGGTCCGTCCGGTCGTGTTCATGGCCTATTCCGGACAGGCACGCTGGCGGGACAGCGCAGGTGAGGAGCACGAGGCACGCCTAGGTGAGCCGTTGTCGGCCGAACAGACCGCGCGGGCATGGCGCACCGCGCTGGACCCCGCCGGCGAGTGGATGCCGGCGGTGATCACCGCGGCCGATCAACGGCTGCGTCAACTTCGCGAGCACGTTCCTGATGCCGGCGCCATGATCATCGCCTCCGACCGGACCGCCGCCCGCGCCTATGCCGTCCTGCTCAAGAAGTTGACCGGCGAAGCGCCGACCGTAGTGCTTTCCGACGACCCGGGATCGTCGGCCCGCATCTCGGAGTTCGCGGCGAGTACCAACAAATGGCTGGTCGCGGTGCGCATGGTCTCCGAAGGCGTGGACGTGCCGCGGCTGTCGGTCGGTATCTACGCCACCAGCGCGTCGACGCCACTGTTCTTCGCACAGGCGATCGGCCGGTTCGTGCGCTCGCGGCGGCCGGGCGAAACCGCGAGCATTTTCCTGCCGTCAGTGCCCAATCTGCTGCAGTTGGCCAGCGAGCTGGAAGCACAGCGCAACCACGTACTGGGCAAGCCGCACCGCGAATCCGAGGGTGATCCGCTCGACGACGATCCCGCCACCAAGACGCAGACCGAGAAGGGCGAAGAGAACGGCTTCACCTTCCTGGGCGCCGACGCCGAGCTGGATCAGGTGATTTTCGACGGCTCCTCTTTCGGCACCGCTACCCCCGCCGGAAGCGAGGAAGAGGCCGACTACCTGGGCATTCCCGGCCTGCTCGACGCCGAACAGATGCGCGCTCTGCTGCACCGACGGCAGGACGAGCAACTGCTGAAGCGCGCCGCTGCACCGGGAGCGCCCACGCCAATCACCACCCACGGGCAACTGCGCGACCTGCGTCGCGAACTCAACTCGCTGGTTTCGGTTGCCCACCACCGCACCGGCAAGCCACATGGATGGATCCACAACGAGCTTCGCCGTCGCTGCGGCGGGCCCCCCATCGCCGCGGCCACCCGCGATCAGCTCAAGGAACGCATCGTTGCCGTGCGGCAGTTCAACGCCGAGCAGACCTGACTCGGCGCTAGCGCCGGAGAGCGTCCCTACAACTGGCCGTGTCGCACATCCGGCCTGGCGGCCCGCCTACCCTGGAACCAAGCTGGTCCACTGCGCTGCCACATGCCCCGCCCCTGCCTGATGAGGAGAGCTCATGACGTCGGCTCAGATTCAGGGGCAGGCCATGATGATGGCGGGCTTGTTCGAGCTCATCCTGGCATTAATGAGTGGGCTGATGATCTTTAACTGGCGGCGCGCGGCCCGCGGCACGCTCGACCGCAACGCCTACGTCGGTATCCGGCTTCCCTCGACGCTGCGCAGCCAAGAGGCATGGGTGGCCGCCAACCGCGTCGCATTCCGCTCGGCGCCGGTGTACCTGCTCTTCAACATCGGCATGTGCGCGGCCCTGTTTGTGGCCGCCGGGAACGGGTGGCGACTCGTCGTCGCCTTCATCGGCGGCGTCGGGTTGTTTGTGCTAATCATTCTGCTGAGCTGCACCGCATTCTTCGCCAACAAGGCCGCCAACGCGGTCGGCGACCGCACCCGATCACCGCTGACACCACCCCCGCGGCGCTAGTCGCCCACGGGCTCGTCGACCATGACGACCGCGGGGGCACCCAGCACGGCCAGCAGGTTCTTTTCCACCGCGGATCGTGCGTTGGTCTCCGGCGGAACGGTCACGCAGAACACGTCGGCCGCCGTCGAGCCGAAGGTGTTGACCTTCGCCCACACGATGTCGGTCTCGGCGCGTTCCAGCGCTCGGGCCAGCAGCGCGAGCAGGCCCGTGCGGTCCATGGCACGAACTTCCAGGATCAGCTGGCCTGGTGTGTCGGTGTCGAGCCACAGGATGCGCGGCGGCGCGGTCGAGCGAGTGACCGGCACACCTACCTGCACCTCGCCGGCCCGCGCGGTCGCCGAGCTGGTGGCCTCACTGTCACGCTTTTCCAGCGATCCAAGTACGTCCACGTCTCCGTGCAAGGCACCCACGAACAGTTGACGCAACATGTCGGCCGCGGGCGGCGACCCGAACAGGGGTGACACCATGAATTCGGTGATTGCGACGCCCTCGTGGATATTCACCGAAGCCGAATGGACCCGCAGCGAGTTGAGCGCCAGCACGGCGGCGGCTTTGGACACCAGGCCACGTTCGTCCGGGGCAACCATGACGGCGTGCAGGCGCTCACCGTCGCCCGCATTGATTTCGACGTGCACACCCTGCCGGGCCGCCAACGCAAGATAGTGAGGCGCGGTCGGCTCGGCCTGTGGCGGCGCCTCACCCGCCATCGCCATCCGGCAACGGCGCACCAGGTCCGCGACGAGCGAAGCCTTCCAATCGCTCCACACGCCCGGACCGGTGGCCTTGGAGTCCGCTTCCGATAGGGCGTGCATCAGTTCCAGCAGTTGCGGGTCTCCGCCAAGCGCCTCCGACACGGCCTCGATGGTCTTGGGGTCGTTGAGATCGCTTCGGGTTGCCGTGATCGGCAGCAGCAGGTGGTGACGGACCATCTTGGAGAGCGTGTCGATGTCAGCCGGCGCCAACCCCAACCGCTCACCGATCGGGATCACCAGGTCGGCCCCGAGCACGCTGTGATCGATTCCCCTGCCCTTGCCGATGTCATGCAGCAGCGCTCCGAGCGCCAGCAGGTCAGGACGGGCGACGTTGGTGGTCAGCGGCGCGGCATGAACGGCGCATTCGACGACGTGACGGTCGACGGTCCATTTGTGGGATACGTCGCGCGGCGGCAGGTCACGGATCGCGTCCCATTCGGGCAGCAATTGGCCCCACAACCCGGTGCGGTCCAGCGCCTCGATGGTCGGCACCGCGGTAGGTCCGGCCAACATCACCACCAACAGGTCATCCAATGCCTCTCGCGGCCACGGCGTCGGCAACGGCGGCGCACTGCTAGCCAGCCGACTCAGGGTGGCGGCGCCGATAGGCACGCCGGTGTCGGCCGACGCGGCGGCCACCCGCAGCACCAGGCCGGGGTCGTTCTGCGGCTGGGCGTCGCGGGCGAGCACGATTTCACCGGCGTATTCGACGACACCCTCGTCCAAGGGTCGCCGCTTCGGCCGCCGCACGAAGGCCGAGATGCCGCGCCGGGGCAATGCGTTGGCGGCCGTCCGCAGCCCTGTCACGGCGTGGAAGCTGATGGTTCGGCCGGCGCTGGACAACATGCGCGCCAAGTCGAATCGGTCCCCAACGCCCAGCGCGGCGCTGATCTCGTCGGCGAACTGGGCGAGCAGCTGATCGCGGCCCCGGCGCGACACCAGGTGCAACTCGGTGCGCACATCGAGCAACGTGAGATACGCATCATCCAGCGATCCGACCGCCGGGTCGGCGCGAGCCATGCCGTGGCGGTCGATGAGCTGCGCCAGCGCCAACGCATTGAGCATCTGGACGTCGCGCAGGCCGCCGCGGCCCGACTTGAGGTCCGGCTCTGCGCGGTGCGCGATCCGGCCCAGGCGTAGCCAGCGGGCGTGCGTCATTTCCACGAGTTCGTCCATGCGAGTGCGGATTCCGCTGCGCCACTGCCGTCGGACACCCTCGATCAGTTCGACCGAGAGCCGCTCGTCGCCGGCAATGTGGCGCGCTTCCAACATGCCGAGGGCGGCCGTCATGTCAGAGTTCGCGGTGGCCAGCGCCTCGCTGACCGTCCGCACGCTATGGTCGAGCCGAATGTTGGCGTCCCACAACGGATACCACAACTTGTCCGCGACCGGCCCCAGCACATCGGCAGCCTTGCCGTCGTGCAACAGCACTAGATCCAGATCCGAATACGGCAACAATTCGCGGCGGCCCAGCCCACCGACGCCCACGATCGCGAAGCCGCTGTCCTGGGTGATGCCGATCTCGGCCGCTTTGGCGTTCAGCCAAGTTTCGTGCAGGTCCAGCACCGCCTGCCGCATCTCGGCCGGCTTCATGCCGTCAAGTCCGTCAGACAGCAATTGGCGCCGGGCGGCAGCCAGATCGACTGCCGCCACGGCGCTTCCTGCTTGCGTTACTTCCGATTTCGATGTCTCAGAAGGGTCCGACCGGTTCGACGTCACACCCGGCCGGCCCGTCTGAGAAACTTCAGCAACGTGGCGCTATTCGCACGGCGCTTGTCACAGAGCGTCAGTTCCGCGTTCACCGGTGCGCACCCGCACGATGGTGTCCACGGGGCTGACCCACACCTTGCCGTCGCCGATCTTGCCCGTGCGAGCCGCCCGGACGATGCTGTCCACGACCTTGTCGACGATGGAGTCGTCGACAACGACCTCGATGCGAACCTTCGGGACGAAGTCGACCGAGTATTCCGCACCCCGGTAGACCTCGGTGTGACCCTTCTGTCGCCCATAGCCCTGGATCTCGCTGACCGTCATCCCCAAGACTCCCGCGTCTTCGAGACTGGTCTTGACATCATCGAGCGTGAACGGCTTAACGATCGCAGTGACCAGCTTCATGTTCTACTCCGCCTCAACTTTCTCGCCCACTCGCTCTTCCATCCCATTAGAGGTCTCCGGCAGACTAGCCCGGGGAAGAACCGAACCGGTGGCGACTGCGAAATCGTAACCGCTCTCTGCGTGCTCAGACTCGTCGATGCCGGCGGCTTCTGCCTCAGGACTGAGACGCAACCCGATCGTGTACTTCAGGATCAAGGCGATGATAAGGGTCACGATGCCGGAGTAGAAGAGCACACTGAACGCACCGACCGCCTGGCGTTCGAGCTGGTCGACGCCGCCGCCGTAGAACAATCCCTTGGACACGCCCGTCACACCGTTGATGGCCACGCTCTCCGGAGCGGCAAGCAGACCGACCAGCAGGGTTCCGGCCAGACCACCGACCAGGTGGACACCGACCACGTCGAGCGAGTCGTCGAAGCCGAGTTTGAATTTCAGCCCGACCGCCAGCGCGCAGAGGACGCCTGCCACCAAACCGATCACCAGTGCACCCAGCGCGTTGACCGACGAGCAGGACGGCGTGATGGCGACCAGTCCGGCGACGATGCCCGAGGCCCCTCCCAGCGTCGTTGCATGGCCATCGCGGATGCGCTCGGTCAGCAGCCAGGCAAGCATGGCCGTGGCCGTGGCGATCGTGGTGGTCATGAACGTCGCTCCGGCGGCCCCGTTGGAGCTGGTCGCCGATCCGGCGTTGAATCCGTACCAGCCGAACCACAGCAAACCCGCACCGAGCATCACGAACGGCACATTGTGCGGACGGAACAAGGTCGTAGGCCAACCCTTGCGCTTGCCCAGGACGAGCGCCAGCACCAGGCCGGCCACACCGGAGTTGATATGGACCGCGGTTCCCCCGGCGAAGTCGATGGCGTGCAGCTTGTTGGCGATCCAGCCGCCCTTCTCAGCCGCGAACCCGTCGAACGAGAACACCCAGTGCGCGACCGGGAAGTAGACCAGCGTCGCCCACAGCCCGGCGAAGACCAGCCACGCGCTGAACTTCAACCGGTCCGCCACCGCACCCGAGATCAGCGCAACGGTGATGATGGCGAACATCAGCTGGAATGCCACGAAAACGGTGGCGGGCAGGGTGCCTGCCAGCGGGATATCCGTCGCCGATACGGGCGGGGTTTTGGTTGGATCGGCCGCGACAGCATTGCCACCGATGAGACCCTTCAGGCCCCAGTATTCAGTCGGGCTGCCTATGACGTTGCCGGTGTCAGTGCCGAACGCCATCGAGTAGCCGTAGAACACCCACAGCACCGTCACCACGCCCATCGCGCTGATGCTCATCATGAGCATGTTGAGCACGCTCTTGGCGCGCACCATGCCGCCGTAGAAGAACGCCAGGCCCGGCGTCATCAACAACACGAGCGCGGAACTCGCCAGCATCCAGGCGGTATCGCCGGTATTGGGCTGGCCCATCATCGGGAAACTCACTCGCTATCACCTCCAGTCAGCGTTGGGAGGGCCCCAGATGAATTGACTGGCGACCTGAGACAGAACCATGCGCATAAGTTGTTGCGCGAATGGGGCCGCAATGTTTCGTCAGGATTAACGTAAAAGTTGCAGTGTGGTAGCTATCAGCCGAGCAGGGCGTCCACAAAGGCTGCGGGCTCGAACGGCGCCAGGTCGTCGGCGCCTTCGCCGAGCCCAACCAGCTTCACCGGCACGCCGAGTTCCTGTTGGACCCGGAATACGATGCCGCCTTTCGCCGTTCCGTCCAGTTTGGTCAGCACCGCGCCGGTGATGTCGACGACGTCAGAGAACACCTTCGCTTGAGCCAGGCCGTTCTGCCCGATGGTGGCATCAAGCACCAGCAGCACCTCATCAACAGCAGCGCGGCGGCTAACCACCCGTTTGACCTTGCTCAGCTCGTCCATCAACCCGACCTTGTTGTGCAACCGTCCGGCCGTGTCGATGACCACTACGTCGGCGCCGGCGGCAATGCCCTTGTCGACGGCGTCGAACGCGACCGAGGCCGGGTCGGCACCCTCGGCACCGCGAATCACCTCGGCCCCGACCCGGGACGCCCACGTCTCGAGCTGGTCGGCAGCTGCCGCGCGGAAGGTGTCGGCGGCGCCCAGCACCACGCGACGGCCGTCGGCCACCAAGACCCTCGCCAGTTTGCCGACGGTGGTGGTTTTTCCGGTGCCGTTGACACCGACCACCAGCAGTACCGACGGGTGATCATCATGCGGCAGGGCACGTATCGAGCGGTCCATGTCGGGGTGCAGTTCCTTGATCAGAACTTCGCGTAACACGGCCCTGGCGTCGGCTTCGGAACGGACATTGCCGCTGGCCAGCCGGCTGCGCAGCTGCGCTACCACCGAGTCGGTGACCACTGGGCCCAGGTCGGCGACCAGCAGGGTGTCCTCGACGTCCTGCCAGGAGTCCTCGTCGAGGTCACCGCCGCCGATCAGACCCAACATGCTGCGGCCGAGAGCGTTCTGCGACCTGGACAGGCGCCCGCGCAGTCGCTCCAACCGCCCTTCGGACGGCTCGATGGCTTCGATCTGCGGCGCCTGGGGAGCCTCGGGTTCGAGAACTTCGAGGATCTCGAAACCTTCGGGGGCCTCCGGAGCGACCGGCGGGGCTTCAGCTAGCGGCGGGGCCTTGACTACCGGCGGGTCCTCGACCTCGGGTAATTGGACATCGGAGATGGGGCGCTTGGGCGCATCGCGCGGAATGGTGGCGTCGTCACCGACGGCGGGCAGCCCACTGGTGTCGACAGACGATTGCGGCCGCTCGACGGGTGCGGCGGTCTGGCTGAACGTGATGCCTGACGACGCGGTGTACCCACCCGAGCGGTCGATCGTGTCGGGCTGGGACTCGGGCGCCAGGCTGATCTGGCGCCTCCGGTAGCGCACCAGGCCGACGACCAGCGCGGCGATGATGACCAGGGCGGCGACGACCGCGATTGCGATCCACAGACCTTGGGACACGCTGATTATCCTTCCGAGTGCTTACACGTAGTTGTTCACGGGCGCGCGTGCGCTCCGGTGATTCACGATGGACTGGCGACCAGCCGGTCCACTTGCTGTCCACGGATCCGCTGAGAGATGACCGCGGTGATCCCGTCGCCCTGCATCGTCACGCCGTAGAGCGCGTCCGCGACCTCCATGGTGGGCTTCTGGTGCGTGATGATGATCAGCTGCGACTGATCCCGCAGCATCTCGAACAGGCTGATGAGCCGACGCAGGTTCACGTCGTCCAGCGCAGCCTCGACCTCATCCATGATGTAGAACGGCGACGGACGGGCCCGGAAGATCGCGACCAGCATCGCGACCGCGGTCAATGCTTTCTCGCCGCCAGACAGCAAAGACAGCCGGGTCACCTTCTTGCCGGGCGGACGGGCTTCCACTTCGATACCGGTGGCGAGCATGTCGTCGGGCTGAGTCAGCCGCAGCCGGCCTTCCCCGCCGGGGAACAGCGTGGTGAAAACTGTCTGGAATTCTCGCTCGACGTCGAAAAATGCATCGCTGAATACCTGCAGGATGCGGGCGTCGACATCAGCCACGACGTCGAGCAGGTCCTTGCGGGCACCCTTGACGTCCTCAAGCTGCGTGGACAGGAAGTTGTACCGCTCCTCCAGCGCAGCAAACTCCTCGAGGGCCAGCGGGTTGACCCGGCCCAGTTCGGCCAGCTCCCGTTCGGCGCGTTTGGCCCGGCGCTCCTGGGTGGTGCGGTCGAACGGCATCGGCGCCGGGGCGACCACCTGCTCGCCGCGCTCGCGGGCCTGTTCGAACTCGGCCATCTCCAGTTCGGTCGGTGGCAGCGCGGCATCTGGACCATATTCGGCGACCAGGTCGGCCGGCGCCATCCCGAACTGTTCCAGCACCATCTGCTCAAGCTGTTCGATTCGCATCGCCGCCTGGGCGTTCGCCACCTCGTCGCGATGCAGCGAATCGGTGAGGGCGGCCACCCGCGCGCTCAGGGTGTTCGTCTCTTCGCGGACCGCGGTCATGGCCGCCAACCGGTGCTGCCGTTCGGCGGCCAGCTCGTCGCGCAGTCGCGAAGCCGAATCCACCACCCGGTTGAGCCGCGATGCCAGCAGCCGTCCGGAGTCGGCCACCCCAGCGGCCACCGCACCGGCGTGCAGTCGCGCCGCACGTGCGTGTTCGGCGCGCAGCCGCGCCTCACGTTCCGCTGCAGCCGCTCGGCGCAGCGAATCGGCCCGCCCGCGAACCGC
>JAVROG010000079.1:0-8001 GCA_032162865.1 Mycobacterium sp.
CACTGCGGCATGTCGGTCCCGTCCGGGCTGTCCCCGGACGACGGACTGCCGGTGGGGCTGCAGATCATGGCGCCCGCCCTCGCCGATGATCGGCTGTACCGGGTGGGCGGGGCCTACGAGGCCGCCCGCGGTCCATTGCCGACCGCTATTTAGCGGCGAGCTGCGGATATTTCCCGCGTGGCCGCGCCATCGACCAGGCCACAGGGCAAGATGAATGCATGCGCATCGGAGTACTCACGGGCGGCGGTGACTGCCCCGGCCTCAACGCAGTAATTCGCGCGGTAGTGCGTACCTGCGACGCCCGGTACGGCTCGTCGGTGGTTGGTTTCCAGGACGGCTGGCGCGGGTTGCTGGAGAACCGTCGCATTCAGCTGGCTAACGACGACCGCAACGACCGGCTGCTCGCCAAGGGCGGCACGATGCTGGGGACGGCCCGGGTGAATCCCGAAAAGCTGCGGGCCGGGCTGGATCAAGTCAAGCAGACCCTCGACGACAACGGCATCGACGTCCTCATCCCCATCGGTGGCGAGGGCACGCTGACGGCCGCGCACTGGCTCTCGGAGGAGAACGTGCCGGTGGTGGGGGTGCCGAAAACGATCGACAACGACATCGACTGCACCGATGTGACTTTCGGCCACGACACCGCGTTGATGGTGGCCACCGACGCCATCGACCGGCTGCACAGCACCGCAGAATCCCACCAGCGAGTGATGTTGGTGGAGGTGATGGGCCGCCACGCCGGGTGGATCGCGCTGAACGCCGGGCTGGCGTCCGGTGCGCACATGACGCTGATCCCCGAGCAGCCCTTCGATGTGGAGGAGGTGTGCCGGCTCGTGAAACGTCGTTTCCAGCGCGGTGATTCACACTTCATCTGTGTGGTCGCCGAGGGCGCCAAACCCGTCCAAGGCTCGATCGCGTTGCGGGAGGGCGGAATTGACGAGTTCGGCCACGAGAAATTCACCGGCGTGGCGCAACAACTCGGACTCGAAGTGGAGAAGCGAATCAATAAGGACGTTCGGGTGACCGTGCTGGGTCACGTCCAGCGGGGCGGTTCGCCGACGGCCTATGACCGGGTGCTGGCCACCCGTTTCGGCGTCAACGCCGCCGACGCCGCGCACGCGGGCGAGTACGGGCAGATGGTGTCGCTGCGCGGACAGGACATCGGACGGGTGCCGCTGGCCGACGCCGTGCGTCAGCTCAAGCTGGTGCCCGAGAGCCGCTACGACGACGCCGCTGCCTTCTTCGGCTGACCATCTCGCGAGGTCCCGGGTCCAGGTGTTCGTCAACCGGTAGCCGACCCTTCACCGATTCGCAGGTTTTTGGTCGATGAAAATCGGCTATACGTCAAGGCATGAACAACCGCGTTGCCTATCGCGGAGTCCTTCAGCAGCCCGCGCCGCCGCCTCGGCCGCGCGCGAACCCAGTTCGACCGATCTGGCGGCCTGGCCCCGACAGCGGCGCCGCAACGGCACCCCAGCCCCGCCGCCCTGACACGTCCGGCTTCAGGCAAATTCCCAGTTCAGCGCGATCCGTTGCAGCGAGTGCGGCAGCGCCAGCGGTGCGCAGCCCCCAACCGGTCCGCACGCCGCAACCGGGCCCCATGCCGCAACCGGCCCGCCCCGTGGTCAATCCGGGCGGGATGGCGCTGGACGGCATCGAACAGCTGGGCGAGCAGGCCCCTGCCCGCCGAGACTGGCGGGATGTGATCCATCGCTACGTGGGGATCGACCTCGGGCAGAGCCCAGAAGTAGCACATGAAAATGCCCTGCGCGAGCAGATCGGCACCGCGGTGGGCGCTGCGTACCCGATCGCCGTCCTGAACCTCAAGGGTGGTGTCGGCAAGACGGCGGTGGTGGAAGCGCTCGGGTCGACATTTGCCAGCCTGCGTTCCGACCGGGTCGTCGCCGTCGACCTCGACGCCGGAGACTTGGCGGATCGCCACGGACGCCGTAATAACCTAAGCCTGGCCGACCTGCTGTCGCACAATTCCGTCGCGCGCTATGCCGACGTGCGGGCGCACACCTTCATGAACAGTTCGGGACTCGAGGTGTTGGGGCTCCCGGACTACGCATACAGCAACTGGAGCATCAGCCGTCAGGATTTCGTCAAGGCGTTCTCGATTCTGCGAAATCATTATTCGCTGGTGTTGATGGACTGCCCCAAAACCCTCAATTCCAGTGTGATGGAAGCGGTTCTGTCGGAGTCTCGGGCCCTGGTAGTGGTCACCAGCACGTCCATCGACGCGATACAGAAGACCCGGACAACGCTGGAGTGGTTGAGCAATAACGGATATCGCAAGCTCATCGGGTCGACAGTGCTTGCGGTGAACCACGTCGAGCGGACAAAACTCAGTACGTTGGCTGCCGCGGAACTCGAGCAGTTGTCTGCTCACGTCGCCGCCACGGTGATGTTGCCTTTCGATCGGCACGTGCACCAGGGCAAAGAGATCGGACTCGATCGGATGAGCTGGGAAAGCAGACGCTCCTACCTGGAAGTGGGGGCCGCGCTGGCCCGCACGTTTCCCAGCAGGCATCTGACGTCGATCTGAGTTCGCCCGGCTCCGCCGCCCTCGCGCTCACCACTAGGATCGTTCCTTATGACGGTTGCTGCCAAGGCTGACCTGCTGGAATACGACGAAGTCATCGAGCGCTTTGATCCGGTGCTCGGACTCGAAGTACATGTTGAGCTGTCTACCGCTACCAAGATGTTCTGCGGTTGCTCCACCACGTTCGGCGGTGAGCCGAATACCCAAGTGTGCCCGGTGTGCCTGGGCCTGCCCGGCTCGCTGCCGGTGCTCAACCAGGTCGCGGTCGAATCGGCGATTCGGATCGGCTTGGCGCTGAACTGCGAAATTGTGGACTGGTGCCGGTTCGCCCGGAAAAACTACTTCTACCCGGACATGCCGAAGAACTACCAGATCTCCCAGTATGACGAGCCGATCGCCATCAACGGCTATCTGGAGGCACCGTTGGAGGACGGCACCACCTGGCGGGTGGAGATCGAACGCGCCCACATGGAGGAGGACACCGGCAAGCTCACCCACCTCGGCAGCGACACCGGCCGCATCGAAGGCGCCACCGGTTCGTTGATCGACTACAACCGTGCCGGGGTGCCCTTGATCGAAATCGTCACCAAACCCATCACCGGAGCCGGGGACCGGGCACCCCAGATCGCGCGGGCTTATGTGACGGCTCTGCGAGACCTGTTGCGCGCGCTGGACGTATCCGACGTACGGATGGACCAGGGATCGATGCGCTGTGACTCAAATGTGTCGTTAATGCCCACTGGGACAACCGAATTCGGCACTCGCACCGAGACGAAGAACGTCAACTCGCTGAAAAGCGTTGAGGTCGCGGTCCGTTACGAGATGCAGCGGCAGGCCGCCGTCCTGTTGGCCGGTGGCCAGATTGTCCAGGAGACCAGACACTTTCACGAGGCCGGGTACACCACGGCGGGCCGCGCCAAGGAGACCGCCCAGGACTACCGCTACTTCCCCGAACCTGACCTCGAGCCCGTCGCCCCCAGCCGTGAACTGGTCGAGCGGCTGAGCCAGACCATCCCCGAGCTACCGTGGTTGAGCCGCAAGCGGATTCAGGACGAGTGGGGCTTTTCCGACGAGGTGATGCGCGACCTGGTCAACGCTGGCGCGATCGAACTCATCACCGAAACCGTCAAACACGGAGCGTCCAGCAAAGAGGCGCGCTCCTGGTGGGGGAACTTCCTGTTGCAGAAGGCCAACGAGGGCGGCATCGGACTGGACGAACTGCCGATCACCCCGGCGCAGGTTGCTGCTGTGGTCGCGATGGTCGACGAGGGCAGGCTGTCCAACAAGCTGGCCCGCCAGGTGGTGGAAGGTGTGCTGGCCGGAGAGGGCGAGCCCGACGCGGTGGTGACCGCGCGTGGGTTGGCAATGGTCCGCGACGACTCGCTGACCCAGGCCGCGGTCGACGAGGCGCTGGCCGCCAATCCTGATGTGGCGGAGAAGATTCGGGGTGGCAAGGTGGCTGCTGCCGGCGCGATCGTGGGTGCGGTGATGAAGGCCACCCGCGGACAGGCGGACGCGGCGCGGGTGCGTGAACTTGTGCTGGCGGCGTGCGGTCAGAGCTAGACGGTGTCCCCGGCCGCGCGGCGCCGATAGATGTGGAGTGGGCCGATGCTGGCCGCGAGTTCGTAGTCGCGACGGAATTCGGCAAGCTCAGTCGAGGCGGCGTCAACGGACGCTCCGGCCGTGACCCAGTAGTCAGGCCTGCCCGACAGCCACCAGACAACGTCGTCATGACGATCAAAACTGCAGTCCAATAGCCCGAGGTAGTCGACGATCCCGGCGGGACTCATCCGTCCGGCGACGAGGTTTGTCGACGCCATGGCAGGGGGTTCACCTGCGGCGTCGTTGTCGATCCAATCGGCCACCTCCTGATAGTGGCTGCGTATCGCGTCCCACTGGGCGACCTGCGGGCCGCGGCGATCAACAGCATCAGGCCCGAACCGGACTGCCGATACCAAGCCGGCTGCCGTGACCGCGACCGGAAGTGGCGTCGCGACGTGATCGCCTCGGCGGGTCGGACCGTCGAAGGCTGCGTTTGCCCCGGCCATCAACCACAACGTTGACGGCTCACGATGGCCCACGTAGTCATTTGCCATGCCAAGCACAACTCCACCTTCGAGTATGCCTAACGCACGCGGGTTTGTGAGCACTGTGCGACTGGGGCGACTCAGAAGGACGTGATCCTTTTTCCGATGTGATCGACATAGACCCTGGCTGTGATCCGTAAAGGTGCTGTGCTGCAACATAATCTGTGATATGACGCCGCGGTCAGCGGGTACGAGGATTGGTGTCCGGATAAGAACTCGCTGACGATCCGTGTCGAATGACTGCCGGAAGCCGTCGTGCAGATCCATGATGGTGATGTGAGCGATGAGATGTTCGGTGACCTGATGGCGATGTTGGATTCGCCGGTGTTCGTGGTGACAACCCAGGCCGACGGTCATCCGTCGGGCTGTCTGGTTGGTTTCGGCACGCAAACGAGTGCGCAGCCCCCAAGCTTCATGGTCGGACTGCCGCTCGCCCACCACACCGCCGAGGTGGCGAGCCGATCCGACTATTTGGCGGTGCACGTCCTGCCCCGCGGGCAGCACATCCTGGCGGAACAGTTCGGTGGCCAGTCGGCAGATCAGAGCGACATGTTCACGCGCTGCTCGTGGCGCGGCGGCCCGATGGGGATGCCGATTCTCGACGACGCCGCCGCATGGTTCGTTGGCAGGACCGTGAGTCGAAGCGAGGTCGGCGATCATGTCGCCTACCTGCTGGAGCCGCTCGCCGCCTGGGCTCCTGATGGCCCCGATGAACTGCTGTACCTGTCCGATATCGACGACTTCGCACCCGGCCAAGAGACGCCGCAGCGGTTGTACGAAGGGGAACGGAGCGAGGCGGCGCGCCGGTACGGCATGAGGTTCACCCTCGACCTGCCCTAGCCGTCAGCCGGGCCGCACGGATCAGGTCTTGTCGTCGTTGTTGCGTGGGAAGCCGCCGCCCTGCGGGAACAACGGGAACACCACATCGTCGAGTTTCTCGGCGTCACCTGAGGTTTTGTTCACCGTGGCGCCCCAGACGTTCCCGTCCGGCGACATCCGCAGCGCCCAGGCGTGTGCGTGCGTGTCCTTCCGGACCACGTCGGGTTCACCAGTGACCGCGCCCGTTTTGGGTGCGAGCCGCACCGCCACAGTCAACTTGGTGTTGATCAGGTTGACCAGCACGGTGCCATCCATGGCCGCACAGCCCGCCACGCCGGGCTTGTCGGGCCAGGTCCACACCGTGGAGACCTCGGATTTCTTGGTGATGCGCTGCAACCGGTCCGCGCCCGGAGTGCGGTCGGCGACATACAGCGAGCCGTCGACGGGATCGATGCACAACCCGCCGCCGGAGCCGATCCCCGACAGCGCTGTCGTCGGCGGCGCCTGGCCGATGGTGGTCGGCTGCTCGATCCGCAGCACCTTGCCGGCCAACGATCTGGGGTCGGCGGCCATCGCGGGGTTGCCGGCGTCTCCGGTCAACACCACCAGCGTGGTGGGGCTGGTGAAGATCAACGCCCCGGTGTTGCCGGTCGCACCCTTGGGGATCCCGGTCAGGATGTCTTTGGGCACGTCACCTTCGGCGATGCGGATGACGCGGTTGTCGGAGGGGGTGCTGACGTAGGCGTACATCAGCCGGTCCTGCGAGAAGGTGGGGGACAGCACGATATCCATCAGGCCGCCGTCTCCGGACCCGTCGACCGGGATGACCATTTTCACCTTGGGTTCGGCGCTGATCGAGATCTCTTTGACGACGCCGGTGGTGCGTTCGGCGACCAGCGCGGTCTTGCTGTCGACGCCCATGATCAGGCCGCTGGTGCTGTCCAAGCAGCCCTGCATCACTCCGGGTGCCGGGCAGGCTTTGGGGAACGGTGTCGGCGGCAACGGCGGCGGCGGGGGAGGTGTGGAGCTCGGTTGCGGCTTGAGTTCGGGATTGGTTGTGAACGGTTGCGACTGGCCGTCGTCGAACCGTGCGCAGCCGCTCGACATCAGCACCGCCGCACACAGCGCCGCGAGCGCGCACCGAACCGACCGCCTTATCCGCATGACCGACAGGCTACGGAACCGGCGGTCACGGCCGCCACCTGCCGCCGAGTAGCCGGCCGTTCATCGCCACGTCAGCACCTCGAACACCTGCGTTATGGCTTCGCCGTTTGTCGAGAAGCGGCGCAAATCATTCTCTAAGATCCCTTTCGTGCTCGATCAGTGGCCGATGGTCGGCCGAGATCAGGAGATCGGCGAGCTAACACACTTGATCGCCGACGCTGGGCCCGCGCGGGGTCGCCCTAGCGGGCCGGGCCGGAGTCGGCAAGTCGCGACTGGCCCGCGGACCTATTAGCCCGGGATCGGGCGAACTGCGGATTTAACAGGCAGAAGCGCCGCTCAAATCCCAGATTCAGGCGAAAATGCCCTTACCCTGATGCGCGTGACCAGTTTGAATGACCAACATTGGCAGCGGCCGGACAGTCCCGCAGTGCCAACCTCTAGCCGTCCCGCCTCGGCAAGCCTGGTCGACCCCGAAGACGACCTGACGCCCGCCGGGTATGCCGCCGACTTCGGTCATACCGGAACCACGACCATTATCCCGCCCTATGACACCAGTGCTGGGCTCGGCAGCAGCTCGAGTTACCACCTCAACGACGCGCAGGAGCCGCTGCCGTACGTACAACCGGCCGGCCGCCAGATTCCGGCGGCTCCGGCCGCGATCGACATCGACGATGAGGACGATCGAGGACGCGACACCGGCCGGCGCGGCACCCAGAATGCTGGTCTGCTGTTCCTGCGGGTCGGGCTGGGTGCGGTGCTGATCGCCCACGGGCTACAGAAGCTTTTCGGCTGGTGGGGCGGGTCGGGTCTGCACGGATTCAAGAACTCGTTGTCCGATGTCGGATACCAGCACGCTGACATCCTCGCCTACGTGAGCGCCGGCGGTGAGATCGTCGCGGGCGTGCTCCTGCTGCTGGGGTTGTTCACGCCGATCGCGGCGGCGGGTGCGCTGGCCTTCCTGATCAACGGGCTGCTTGCGTCCGCCTCGGCGCGGCCGCGCACGCACACGTTCACTTATTTCCTGCCCGACGGGCACGAATACCAGATCAGCTTGGTCGTCATGGCTGTGGCCGTAATCCTGTCCGGCCCAGGCCGTTACGGACTCGACGCGAGACGGGGTTGGGCGAGTCGCCCGTTCATCGGCTCCTTCGTGGCGCTGCTGGCCGGCGTCGCCGCCGGTATCGCGGTGTGGGTGCTGCTCAACGGGGTTAATCCGCTGGCCTGAGTCGCCAGATGCTTTTACGCACTTTTTGCATTTACCAGGCGCGAATGGCTTAGCCTGATTGTCGTCCGTTGCCTGCCGCGCTGACCGCCGATGCCCGCCGTCCGTCGGTCGACCATTGGGGGATCCTTTTGAGCACACCCCGCGATTCCAACCAGCCTCCT
>JAVROG010000080.1:0-2831 GCA_032162865.1 Mycobacterium sp.
CGATCAACACCGTGTTTCTCACCGGGGCCGCGGAAACCTTAGACGCGAGCTGTTGTGCTGTAATGGTCAGGCCGAGCTTGTCGATCACCATTTGCGCCAACTCATCGCTTTGAAACATCTTGACGTACGTTTGCGCCCTCTGCCGAGAGAACAGGTCGCCCTGGTACGCACCCACGGACGTTTTGACATCCGGGGCCCGGAGGAACAACTCGGTGGACGCGGTGTAATCCTTGCCGGCGTCAACGTGGTAGACCGTCACACCCACGATGGCGACTGCCAGGCATGCAGTCACGATCGGCCATCGCTGCCGGATCTTCGTCCAGACTCGTGCCAATAGCTCCATTATTCTCCGCTCACGGTGGTTGACTGACTCATGCGGCTGGATGTCGGCTGGTCGAAACGCGGCAGCTCGGCATGCTTTGCGAACGCCCGACCGGCAACAATCACCCGTCCCAGGCAGGTGCCCCGGGCTAAGCCCAGCAGCCTTTCGCTTTCGCGGAGCTCCGCCGCGGTGGTTTCCGGGACGAGGTCGACCAGAATCGATGCGCCGACTCCGCTCGCCAGGTCCACGGCATCGGCTGACTCCAATACGGCCGGGCCGACAACGATGACATGCCGGTAGCGGCGGGACAGCTCGACTAGAAGGTCACGCATCTTCGCGCCCATAAGTTCCCTGGTCGGATTTGCCGGCGCCGTGCCGGCCGGAATCCAGCTGATTCCGCTCTGCTCATCCGACTGGATGGCCGAGTCCAAAGCCAATGGCGTGCAGAGCAGTTCGCCCAGGCCGACGCTCGAGTCGTCTTGTCCGGCAGTGAAGTTGGCGCTTACAACGACGGTGGGCGATCCTGCTTCCGTTAAGGCGGTCGCGAGTACTGCGGCGAGGATGCAGGTGGCCGGGGTGGCTCGCGGCGATGTCATCACGAACGAGTGGGCCTCGGCCTTAATCAGGCGGTCTGCAATTTCCAGGCGAAGCAGCTTGGCGTCGCCGTGGACCTCGTCGAGCGTTAGGTGGTCTTCGGCGGTCAGCACACCGAGCACGCCCCCGAATTCATCGGTACCGGTGCCGTCGCCCCGGAACCGCACTAGCTCTGGACTTGCTCGCCGGGCGACATACACGGCGAGCCAGGTCAGACCCAACAAAAACCCGATGATCGCTCCGCAGAAGATGTTCGACAGTGTTCGCGGCGAGATGGGTTGCGACGGAACGGCCGCGGGTTCGCCGAGCACCGGTTGAACCGGAGACACCACGCTGAAGGGCGGGCGCTCGAGTTCCTTTATGGCGTCGACGGTCTGCTGCGCTGCCGCATCGGCGATCGTCGCCGCTCGCACCGGGGAGGCGTCTTGGGCCAGCACTTGCAATATCACCGTGTCAGGGACCATGTGGCTGCTTAGCTTCTTGGCAAGATCTTCCCCCGAAGTCCCTAACCGCAATCGTTCGTTAACGCGGTCGGTAACGAGCGGTGTTGTCACCAGCCGTGCATAGCTCGCCATGCGCTGCTGGGTGAACTCGTCACCGTACGACTGCGTCGTTTTGCCGGCAAAACTCGGGTCGGGGATAACCGCGGTGGTGTCGTTCCAGTACGGCGTCGCGATGACAATTTTCGCGGTTGCCTCGTAGACCACCGGCAGCTGCAGGTTGATCACGCCGGCTGCGGCAGCACCCAACAAGGTCCATGTGATCAGCACCAGGGCCTTGCTGCGCACGACGGCGAGCAACGCGACCATACTCGTCATGATCCGAACCCCATTAGCTTCAGGTTTTCGGTGATCTTGTCTGCGTAGTAGGTCTCACCGTTGGGGTTGAGGTGGGTACCGTCTTGCCACAACAGCGGCTCCGCATCGATGTCGCGATACCAGCCCTGCGCCACCGGATCGATCACGTACGCGCCCACGCTTTCGGCCGTGCGGCGAAGTCCGTCCGCCAGGGCAGGGTAGTTCGCGTTCTCATCCGGACCGGCGGTGGTGGGAAGCATGACGATGATCTTGGCCTTCGGCCAGTCCGAACGAACCTTCTTCACGTACTCATCGGCCGCCGCCACTACCGGCTCCGTTGATTCGCCAAGATCACTCCGGCCGCCGTCGATGAGAACGTAGTCGACGTGGTAGGTGGCCGCATCGCCGTCAAGGCGATCAATGAACGGCACGCGCCCAGGATTGTTGTTGTCGACGCTGCCGACAAAGCCGGTCCCGTCTTGGCCATCGAAGGCCAAAGTCCAACCCATTCGATCGGCGATTAACTCGGGATAGGTGACGGTGTAAGAGTCGCGCACGACGAGCAGCATGGGCTTGTGGTCGAACTTCAGCGCTACCACTGGCGCGACGTGATGAGCTTCGATTTGGCCTCGAGGAGGCTCAGTGCTGTGCAACTCATAGAAGGCCAGGCCGACGACAGTCGACGCCAACGCCGCGACGGCGGTCACCTTGATTCCGCGCCGCGCACCGCGGAGCGTGTTACGCATCGACATAATCGGTCCTTGGCTGCGCCACGCCCAACCTGGCCAGTGGTTCAGGGATGACGCCGGGCGCACGAGGTCGCGCCTTGGGCTTCTTTCGCTGCGAAGCAAAAGCTGCGAACGCCACAACGCAAGACAAGAAAGAAGCAGCCTGCAGAAGTGAGCCGCGGAGCAGAATCATCGAGTAGAACGGCAGAATGCATCCAAGCACACCTGGCATTCGGTAGAAGCTGAGTTCAGCGTTCAATCGAGTGTCCCAGCGATGCACGGCGAAGCCCAGGGCGAACATTCCGACGGCGAGCAGCAGCCAGCTACCATTCAGATAGAGCTCGATCCACAGGGGTGCAGATAAATTCGTGAAGAAGTAGCCGCGTCCCT
>JAVROG010000081.1:0-5931 GCA_032162865.1 Mycobacterium sp.
AGACACGCTATACATCACCGATGCAGGCGCTGAAGTGCTGACCAGCAGCCCGTCCTGGCAGGTCGATGGGACGCCGTGAGTCTGCCGCTCAACGCGATCGGTGCGGATCCCGCGGGTGCGAGGGGCGTCGCGGCGGGCGCGACGAGCCTACGATGGGAAGAATGACTGCCCCAACACCGCCGCGATCATGGCCGGCTCTGACCCGACGGCGCGTACTTCTGGGCACCGGGGTGCTCGGCGCGCTCGCCGGGTACGGCTTGCTTCGTGACTCCGTCGCGACCGGGGCGCCGGGCTCTCCGACCGAATCCTTCGAGGTCAGTCATACCGACGCGGAATGGCGGCAGCTTCTTACTCCGCAGCAGTACGCCGTCCTGCGCCAAGCGTCCACCGAGCGGCCCTACAGCAGCCCGCTCAACGACGAGCACCGGCCCGGGACCTTCGGATGTGCGGGCTGCGGTTTGGACCTGTTCTCGTCGACCACGAAGTTCGATAGTGGCACCGGTTGGCCGAGCTTCTGGAAAGCCCTGGACAATGCCGTTCTCGAGCGGACAGACAACTCCCAGGGCATGTTGCGCACCGAGGTGCTCTGCCGCCGTTGCGGCGGCCACCTCGGCCATGTCTTCAACGATGGCCCCCAGCCGACCGGCCTGCGCTACTGCATGAACGGCGTGGCGTTGACCTTCCGGGCGGCCTAGACACCCTGCGGTCGCGGAGCATCGCAGGTTCGGGCTTCGGCCAAGGCCGCGTCGAGTAGATCGCCCAAGCGCTGCCGCTCCCACAGGTTCAGCAGGTTCGACAGCATCTGCAGCGGGGCACGCACCGCCTCGTCATCCCGGATGCGAGAATCGACGCGGCTATTGGGAACATCCGCGCCAAATCGACTGCGCAGCAACGCCGGAACGTCCAGCAGCCACGCGACCCCCATCACCGCCGCGTAGAGCAAGGTATGCCGGGCTAACCGTTTCGGGTCGAGATCCGGGCCCCCGCACCGGCGCACTTCGGTGACGAACGTCAGCAGTAAGTCATCGAGATGAGTTGTCCACAAATCTGTTTCGGCGGCCGACATGGCTCCCCAGATGGCCATGCCCAGGTTCATTTGGCTGACGCATCCCCAGTCCATCAACCCGCAGCGCAGGACTCGGTCATCGTCTCGCCAGAACCAGGCATTGTCGACGTTGGCGTTCCAGTGGCACAGCGCGACGTAGTCGGAATCGGCGGCCAGCAGCCGTACGACCGTGTCCTCGTGAACAGCGAATCGGTGTGCGTCGTCGCGAATGCGTGCCAGGAACTCCGGCGTGCCCGCATTGGCGGGCAGCAAACCAGGATGAGATCCGGTGAATTCGACCAGTTGGTCCAACCGCCGACCGAGCTTGGCCAGATTCAGCGGTGGGCGCTCCCCTACCGTGGCGGTCTGCACGTCCAACGGAAAGTGTGCGGTCAGGTTCGCGGCCAGACGTCCTGACCGGTGCGTACCCGCCAGGCGGGCGAGCGCGGTCAGCAGGGCGCGGTAGTGCGCAACCGGTGCGGGCATCTCATAGTCGAGGCACTTATGGTATTGAGGTTCGATTCCGTTGTCGTCGAACTGGATTCGCTCCGTTATCAGTATCCCGGTGCCGGTCTCCCGGTGGTAGTCGCCAAAAAGGACGCGGGGAACCGCGATGGGAAAACCGAGTGAGCGCGACAACGCGGCGAACCGCACCTCCGGCTCCATCTGGGCTTTGCCGCGGTCCCGCGTCGGATTATCGAAATCGCGGGAGAACTTCGCGAATAACTCGGTAGGCAGCCCCGCAGGCTCGTCGTAGTGCACGGACAGTACAACTTTGCGTCCCGTACTACCGCCGGCGCTCTCGCGAAACTCCCCGATGCTGCTGACACGGTTTCCGCCTACCAGCACACCCGATGCGCGAAATGCCTCGTTGAGAAAGCGGGGTCCGCCAGCTTGCAAGGCCGCGGCGTCACCGGGAATCGTTACGCCGAATTGGTCGCCGGTGACCCAACGATCATCCATTCATCACCAGGTCTGTTCGGCCGCGCGCACCAACATGTGGTTGACCGCCACCCGGTTGTTGCGGGTCACCATGTAGAGCACCGCGTCGGCAATGTCCTCCGGCCGCAACTTGACCATGTCCCCGGTCTGGCGTTCAAAAGCCTGGCGCGACGTAGCGGCAAGATGGTCAAAAATCTCGGTGTCCACGGTTCCGGGGCTCACGATGCCGACGCGCACGCGCTGGCCCAGCACCTCCTGGCGGATACCCTCGCTGAAAGCGTTCACCCCAAATTTGGTCAGCGAATACACCGCCGTGCCAGGTCGGGCCACCCAGCCCCCGGTGGAGCCGATGGTGACCAGGTCGGCCACCCCGCGGGGGGAATCCGCGGCGGCGTCGATGAGGTGCGGAAGGGCCACCCGGGTGACGTACAGAACGCCCTGCACGTTGACGGAGACCATGTCATCCCAATCCTGCAGCCGCGCTTCGGCCGCGGGCCCCGACTGCATGAGGCCGGCGTTGTTGACGACGATGTCCAGGCGCCCCAGTTCCGCGACCGTGCGCTGGACGGCAGCCGAAACCTGCTCGGCGTCAGTGACATCGGCGGCAACGACCAGGGCCGTGCCGCCGGCAGATTCGATCTCGCCCTTCAGGTCCGCTAGCCGATCAGCGCGGCGGGCCAGCAACGCGACGGCAGCCCCCTGCGCTGCAAGGGCTTTCGCCGTCGCCGCGCCGATGCCACTGCTGGCGCCGGTCACCAACGCCGCCGTGTGTACGAGTGCCGCCGTCATGCTCTGACCCCCGTCATGTCGTGATTCCAGGCTGTGTGGCGGGGCCGAGGATCTCGTGCAGCACGTACTCGGTGTCCTCACCCAGGTCCGGGGCGCCTCGCTCAATTCGCGCCGGACCGCGCGCCAATTGCCATGATGCACCCACAATCGGTCGCTGCCCTTCGCGGTGGTCAGAGACGAAACGATAGAGCTCGCGGTCCCAGAGTTGTTGATCGGCAATCACGTCGGCTGCCGTGGCGCTCTTGCTGGCGGGAATACCTGCCAGTCGGAGTCGGTGTGCAACATCCTCGGCGTCTTGGCTGCGGGTAAGGCGGGCGAGTTCGGCGTCGAGTGTGTCGGCGTGCTTGCGCCGCTCCCCGAACGTTGCGTAGCGCGGGTCACCAGCGAGGTCGACCGCCTGGAGCACGTCGCACAACCGGCGCCAATCAGCGTCGTCGGCAACCGCCACGCTGACCCAGGAGTCATCCGAACACGGATAGCAGCCGTGTGGGCACATATCGGGATGGTGGTTGCCGTCGGGACCCAATTGCCTTCCGGTGAGGCTTTGTTCGAGCAGGCAGTCACCGATCATCGACGAGAGGGTTTCGACGGCGGACACATCGACGAATTGGCCGACACCGCTGATTTCGCGATAGAGCAACGCCACCACGGCAGCGTATGCGCTGGCCGCACCGACGGTGGAATCCCCGTACCGCATGCTTGCGCCAAGCGGAGGTCCGCCGGGGTAGCCGACCAGTGAAGCGAGTCCGGCCAGCGCGGAAAAGCATGGCGCGTAGCCCGTTTGATGACCCAGTGGCCCCTCGTTGCCCCACATCTTGATCGACACCGAGATGATATCGGGCTTAATCCTTTTCAGTTCCTGATAGCCCAGGCCCTGGCGCTCCATGGCGCCCGGACGCAGGTTGTTGATCACGATGTCGCTCTTCGCGATCAGTTCACGGAGTTGCGCCATGCCCGTCGGTGACTTGATATCGAGGTCCACGCTGAGGATCTCGGGATTGATGCTCAGGAAGAACGGCGCGTGGTTGACATCGGTGCCGCCGTACGCGCGCATTTCCTCTGGAATGGAAGCCGATTCGATCTTGATGACCTCGGCGCCCAACAGCGCCAGCAGCTTGCCGGCATAGGGGCCGGCCCACACCTTGGTGAGCTCCACCACCCGCACCCCTTCCAACGGACCGCCGCGGGAATTCTTCGGCGGCTTGAGTTGGACATTTCGCACGGTCA
Source organism: Mycobacterium sp. (assembly GCA_032162865.1). Classification (GTDB taxonomy): domain Bacteria; phylum Actinomycetota; class Actinomycetes; order Mycobacteriales; family Mycobacteriaceae; genus Mycobacterium. Next base: position 4,004 of record JAVROG010000081.1, read on the forward strand.
GCGGCGCGCGCGGGGTGCCTAATCGGTCCAGGATCGGCGTGGTGTGCTGGCCGAGCCGAGGTGCGGCAGAGGTTATTTCCGCCGGCGTGGCGCTGAGTGCATACGGGACCGTCGGATACGCGGCGGAACCCAGCACCGGGTGCCGTACCTGCTGGAAGAAGCCGCGGTGCCGATATTGCGTCGACTGGTGAAGCTCGGCCGCACCGTTGACTGGGACCAGGGGTACTCCCAGGCGCTGCGCTTCGTCGGCCGCGGCGTCTTTGGCCAAATCCCTGACCCATTCCGCGAACCCCCGTCGGAACGCGGCGACCTTTTCGGCAGTGACCGAGAACTCCAGCCAGTCGTCATCGAAAGCGTCGAGCCAGTCCGGCTGACCCATCAGTGCCTTGACGCCCTGCCAGTGCGCGCGGTTGGTCACGTACAGGTAGACGAATCCATCTGCGCAGGCGAAGAACGATGCCGGCCCCTGCTGGTCGTAGTCACCGCGCTCGCCGTCGGCGGGAACCTCACCGGTGACGAATCGGCCCAGGATGCAGTCGGCGCGGGAGACCAGAACGGCCTGTTGGGAAATGTCGATGGATTCGCCCTGGCCACTGTGTAGCCGCCGGAACAGCGCAGCGGTAACACAAAGTGCAGCCTCGAGTCCGGCTTCGTAGTCGGCAAGAAATCGGCCGGGCCCCTGCAGTGGTGGTGCGTCCGGATCGGCATGGCTAGGCGTGTGATAGCCCCAGCCGCTGGCGTGAAAAACATTGATGCTCTTCGCATTTTCGTACTCGTCGAGAGCACCATTGCCGAACGGAGTGATGGAGCAGCAGACCACACTCGCGTGTCGTTCGGCCACACCGGTGATGTGTTCGCCGATCACCGCATCGGCAGTGCCGATCAGCTGGTGCAGGCGTTCGACACCGTCGGCGTCGGCGACGTCAAGGACCACCGAGCTCTTACTGGTGTTGAGGTAGCCGAACAAAGCACTGCCGTCGCAGCCATCGGCGAGAACGGGAGCCATTGCCCGGGTACGGCTGCCGCACCCGGGCGGCTCGATTTTGATCACCTCGGCGCCGAAGTCGGACAGCAATTTGCCGCAGTATTCGCCTGCTACCGAGTCGGCCAGCTCAACAACCCGGATCCCCGTCAGTGCCGACATACCCGCACCCGCCGCGCGGTCAGGGCTTCTTGCGCCCCGATCGACTCAGGCGCCACTCCGGCGGGAAGTTGAGATCGTTGTCCTTCACCACGTTGTTGAGGCCCTTCTTGAAGGTGCCCTCGGTCAGGTCGACGTCGTGCTCCTGGTCGTTCTGGATCATCGGCAGCATTCCCTCGACCATGCCGGTGAGCAGGCTGCCGAAGTACTCGCCCTTGTGCTGCTTGTACAGCTCCAGGAAGGTTTTCTGCACGGCAACGGTGTCCGTGGGGCGGGAGCGGGAGCACGCCGTCGCGTACTTCAACGTTTCCTCCTCCAGCTTCTCGCGCGGCACCACGCTGTTGAGGAAGCCGCACTCGTACATCTCCTTGGCACTGAACGGCCTTCCGGTGAAAAGCATTTCGGAGAACTTACGCAGGCCCATCGTTTCCGCCCACCACCACAGGCGCGGTCCCCAGCCCACGTAGCGGAAGGCCGGATGCCCGAACAGGGCGTCGTCAGACGAGATCACCAGGTCGGCGTCGCCGGCCTGGTAGAAGTGCCAGCCGTAGCAGTAGCCCTTGGCCTCGATGATGCTGATCTTGCGCAGCTCTTGCAGCGGCCGGTTTCCGGCGCGTGCCTTCGCGTAGAAGTCGGTGACGGTGGACAGGTAACGGTACGAGCCACCCGGCGGGTACTTGACGTCGTCGTCGTTGATCCCCAGCTCATGCAGCAATGGCATGCCGGGGTTCTCCAACATTCCGCGCTGTTCCGGCAAGTCGCCGCCACTACCGAAATCTTCTCCCTC
>JAVROG010000082.1:0-7168 GCA_032162865.1 Mycobacterium sp.
TTGCGGGCCGGAGTGGTTTCGATCGCCGCCCGCTTCTCGGCGTCGGTCTGGGCGATGACCAACAATTGGTAGTTCTTGACGTACTGCTGCTCAAGCGTGGAGCCGCCGCGGGTATCGGCATCGCCAGAGGCGTAGCCCGCCAGGCCCGTCAGCGTGCCTTTCCAGTCGACGCCGTTGTGCTCGGCAAACCGTTTGTCCTCGATCGAGACGATTGCCAGTTTCATCGTGTCGGCGATTTTGTCGCTCGTTACTTCGAATCGGCGCTGCGAGTACAGCCAGGCGATCGTGTTGCCCTTCGCGTCGACCATTGTCGATACCGCCGGAACCTGTCCCTCGAGGAGTTGGGCGGAGCCGTTGGCGACAACTTCCGAGGCGCGGTTGGACATCAACCCAATGCCACCGACGAAAGGGAACATCAGCGCGGTGGCGACGATGCTGGCGAGCAGGCAGCAGCCTGCAAGCTTCAGCAGTGTGAGTGCGACCGGGGGACGTTCGGACATGCGTACTACAGTAGCGACCCCTCTTTAGGCCACCGCGCCGCGCGGGCGGAAAGAAATTCTTTAGCAGGTGCACTGCCCGTTCGCCAGCCGGAGCAGAGGCTCTATTTACGGCGACGTCACTGGTCAGAGCCTCAAAAAAAGGACAAGCGCGACCTGTTTTACCCGGCAGGCCGGTACAAGACGGGACATCCGTCCCAGAAAAACCGTTATCGTACTGTTGCGCAATTGCCACCTGACCTTCTAACTTGGATACGCAGTGAGATTCAGGTAACACCGATGTGCACCGTGTGGCGCAAATCGCAGCATCGGCTGGCACCGAGTAGGGGCGGTCGCCTAGCGGCCGAGTAGAAAGGGGTCAGCTCGTGTCAGGTACACGTCCGGGCGCTCGGAAGACCAACCTCACGTCCACAGGGAACCTCCTTCGCAGCGTCGAGGCCGAGGAGCGCATCACCTGGGTGTCGCAGGCGTTGTGCCGGGCGACGGACCCCGACGAGCTGTTCGTACGCGGAGCCGCGCAGCGCAAGGCCGCGGTCATCTGCCGGCATTGCCCGGTAATGCAGGAGTGTGGCGCGGACGCCTTGGACAATAAGGTTGAGTTCGGCGTGTGGGGCGGCATGACCGAGCGTCAGCGCCGTGCCCTGCTCAAGCAGCACCCTGACGTGGCGTCCTGGTCGGACTACTTCGACAAGCGCAAGCGTCGCAACATCGTCTGATAGCGCTCGCCACGCTGCTGCGCAGCCGCGTTCCCCATTGCATTTCTGTTACAGCTTAGCTGACCACATCATTCAAATGTAGGTATTCCAGCAGCTCAGATGGGGTTTTGTTCCCGTAGGACAAGTGTCCGGTTCTGACGGCTACTGACTCTGCGTCAAATAACTTCCGTGTGTTGCCGTATCGTCGCTGGTCGCGGCTCGGTTTGCCGCGGGTGTCGCACCGGACCCGACTGAGGACTCCCGCCGACCGTCGCGATGGCCGCCTTGCGTATTTCGTGGGGTTGGTCGATCGGGGTTAAGCCGATCGGCGCTACCAGCGGCCGTGGCCCTCATCATTACTTTGTTATTACAACTTAGGCAGACGTAGTTTAAATGTGACGCTATTTAGGCAGCTCAGATCCTATTTAGGGCCGCTCTGAACAGGTCCGCAGTTTCGTCGCCGTTGAATCGGCGTCAAATAATACGAGTTTCGGACCGCATCACCGCAGGTCAGGGACCCTGCGAGCTCAAGCCGACGTGATCTGGTCGGCGAGCGCGCGCAGGGCTTCCAGGTCGGAAACGTCAAACGGCAGCGACGGCACACCGACGATCGGTACGTGCGGGTTGGCTCCGGTGAACCGGGATAACAGCCGGATTTCCCGCTTGGCCGTCTGCGCCCGGTCGGAGTGGATCTGTAGCACGGCCGCCACCAATGACGCCGCCCCCGGATCGGCGTCGTCGGCATCGACTTTGTCGGTGGCCTCGATGGCACGCTCTACGGGCAGCGAGCACAACATCGGATGGGTGCGGTTCAAGACCAACCCAGCCAGCGGCATCCCTTCCTGGGACAGCCGGTCGACGAAGAATGATGCCTCGCGCAGCGCGTCGGGTTCGGCGGCCGAAACAACTACGAATTGGGTGCCGCGCCGCTTTAACAATGCGTAGGTGCGGTCGGCCTTCTCGCGAAAGCCGCCGAACGTCGCGTCGAGCGATTGCACGAACGCGGCGGCATCCCCGAGCATCTGCGAGCCGAGAATCGTGGACATCGCCTTCATCGCCAGACCCATCGCGCCGGTGACCAGCCGACCGAATCCCCGCCCGGGAGCCAGGAGCAGGCGCCACAAACGGCTGTCCATGAAGCTGCCCAGACGTTGCGGAGCGTCCAGGAAATCCAATGCGTTGCGCGACGGCGGGGTGTCTACCACCACCAGGTCCCAACGGTCCTGGGCCAACAGCTGACCCAGCTTCTCCATGGCCATGTACTCCTGCGTGCCGGCCAGCGACGTGGCGACGGTCTGGTAGAACTGGTTGTCCAGAATCGACTGTGCCCGATCGGATCCCGAGTACTGGATCACCATTTCATCGAAGGTGCGGCGCATGTCAAGCATCATCGCGTGCAGCTCGCCGGTAACCTCCGGCGCCAACGGCACACGTTGCGGCGTGTTACCAAGGTCGTTGACTCCCAACGCTTGTGCGAGTCGCTTGGCCGGGTCGATCGTCAAAACGACTACGGTGCGGCCATATTCGGCTGCGCGCAAGGCAATGGCCGCCGCAGTGGTGGTCTTGCCTACGCCCCCGGCGCCGCAGCACACCACCACGCGGTTGGACGTGTCGGCCAGCAGTGCCGCCATATCAAGCACTTCCGGCTTGTGCGGATGTGGCGTAGTCATCGAACCCCCTGTTGGGCAAGTGCTTCCGAGAGTTCGTACAGGCTGCCCAGATCGACGCCGTCGGAGATCGTTGGTAACTCCAGTCGCGGAACCTGCAACGCGTCGAGCTGTTGCGCGTTCTCGGACCGCGCGGCGATCCGGGTGGCGTGCTGGATGGTCTCGGTCAATAGGCCTGCGAAATCCGAGTCGTCGAGCTCGATCCCGGCCGTTGCCAAACCGGACCGTACCGAGTCTGCGTCGATGACACCCTCGGCGGCCTTTGCCAGGTCGCCGGGATCGAGATAGGCAGGGATATTGCGATTCACGATGACGCTGCCGATCGGCAGTTCCATCTCGGCGAGCTCCTCGATGGCTTCCAGGGTCTCCTGCACCGGAAGCGCTTCTAGCAACGTGACCAGGTGGATGGCGGTCTGGTCGGAGTGCAGCAGCTTGACCACCCCCTCGGCCTGGGAATGCACCGGTCCGCCCTTGGCTAGACTCGACACCGCTTTGGTGACGTCCAGGAAGCGGGCGATGCGGCCCGTCGGGGGCGCGTCGACGACGATCGCGTCGTAAAGCGGCAGACGGTTTTTGTCGACCCGGATCACCGTCTCCTTGATCTTGCCGGTGAGCAATACATCGCGCAGGCCGGGCGCGATTGTCGTCGCGAACTCGATCGCGCCGATGCGGCGCATTGCCCGGCCCGCGATGCCCAGGTTGTAGAACATGTCGAGGTATTCCAGGAACGCGGCCTCGAGTTCGATCGCCAGCGCATTGACCTGACCGCCGCGCTCGGCGGTCGCGATCTTCAGCTCCTTATAGGGCAACGGCGGGACATCGAAGAGCTGCGCAATCCCTTGGCGCCCTTCGACTTCGACCAGAAGGACTTTGCGCCCGCCAGCGGCCAGGGTCAACGCCAAGGCGGCCGCGATCGTCGACTTTCCGGTACCGCCCTTGCCAGTCACAAAATGGAGGCGGGCCCTCGATAGGCGCGACGGCCACCCGACGGAACTACCGCCTCGAGATGTGTTTGCCACCATCGCATGCTAGCCCTACCGGTTTCCCCGGCCACCGGCCTGGCCGGAGCTGGTCAACTCCGGCCGATAAGCTCGCGGCATGACCCAACCCACCACATGGGAGTACGCGACCATTCCGCTGCTCACCCACGCCACCAAGCAGATCCTCGACCAGTGGGGCGCCGATGGCTGGGAGCTGGTGGCGGTGCTGCCCGGGCCCACCGGCGAGCAGCATGTCGCCTATCTGAAGCGCCCGAAATAAGGCGGCTGGGCAGATGAGCGCCAAAGCTCGCCTTCAAGAACAAGGCATTGAGCTACCGCAGGTGGTCGCGCCGCTGGCGGCCTACGTTCCCGCGGTGCGTACGGGCAACCTCGTTTACACCGCGGGCCAGCTGCCGTTCGTGAACGGCAGGTTGACCACCACCGGCAAGGTCGGGACTGAGGTAACCCCCGAGGTCGGCAAGGCGCTCGCACGGGTCTGTGCGCTCAACGCGCTCGCGGCGGTGGATTCGCTGGTCGGTCTGGACTCGGTGACCCAGGTGGTCAAGGTGGTCGGCTTCGTCGCGTCCGCAGCGGGATTCAATGGCCAGCCGGGCGTCATCAACGGAGCCTCCGACCTGTTCGCCGAGGTGTTCGGCGACAACGGCGCGCATGCCCGTTCGGCGGTCGGCGTGTCCGAGCTACCGCTGGATGCTCCGGTGGAGGTCGAATTGATCGTGGAGGTTGGCTAGCGTCCGATGTCCGAGACAGCTGAGTCGCTGACGCATCCCGCATACGGTCAGTTGCGGGAAGTCACCGACACCGCGTCGGTCCTGTTGGCCGACAATCCCGGACTGATGACGCTGGAGGGCACCAACACCTGGGTGCTGCGCGGCCCGCGCAGCGACGAATTGGTGATCGTCGATCCGGGGCCCGGCGACGACCAGCACATTGACCGGTTGGCTGGGCTGGGCCGCATCGCGCTGGTGCTCATCAGCCACCGGCATATCGACCACACCGACGGCATCGACAAGCTGGTCGAGCTCACCGGGGCGCCGGTACGCGCGGCGGATCCGCAGTTTTTGCGCCGCGACGGGGTGACGCTGAGTGACCGCGAAGTCATCGACGCCGCTGGATTGAAAATCACGGTGCTGGCCACGCCCGGCCACACTGCCGACTCGCTGTCGTTCGTGCTTGAGGACGCCGTGCTGACAGCCGACAGTGTGCTGGGTCGCGGCACGGCCGTCCTTGACAAGGACGACGGCAACCTGACCGACGATCTGGAGTCTCTACAGCGGCTGCGCGGGCTCGGGCGGCGGACGGTATTGCCCGGCCACGGGCCCGATCTCGGCGACTTGGCGACTGTCGCGCAGGAGTATCTGGTGCACCGTGACGAACGGCTGGAGCAGGTGCGTTCGGCATTGCGAGAACTCGGAGAGGATGCCGGGGCCCGCCAAGTCGTCGAACACGTCTATACCGATGTCGACGAGAAGCTCTGGGATGCCGCCGAGTGGTCGGTGCAGGCGCAACTGAACTATCTGCGCCAAGACTGAGTCGGTTGCGCCCGCGCTCCGCGCGGCCTCAGGCCGGATTGTCCGGCTCCTCCTCGGCCCGCTGCGCGGCCCGCATTGTCGCCGAACTACCTCGCTCGGGGTTGGATTCTCGCTCGGTTGCGCCCGCGCTCCGCGCGGCCTTACCTCGCTCGGCGGGCCAGGCGTTCGGAGTCGGAGATCAGCACGCTCTTGCCCTCCAGTCGAATCCAGCCGCGGTGAGCGAAGTCGGCCAGCGCTTTGTTCACCGTCTCCCGGGAAGCGCCCACCAGCTGAGCGATCTCCTCCTGAGTGAGGTCGTGGGTAACCCGCATTGCGCCACCCTCCTGAGTGCCGAACCGCTGAGCGAGCTGCAGGAGCTGCTTGGCCACCCGCCCGGGTACGTCGGTGAAGATCAGGTCGGCCAGGTTGTTGTTGGTGCGGCGTAGCCGGCGTGCCAACACCCGCAATAGCTGCTCGGCGATCTCTGGACGGTCGGCGATCCACGCCCGCAGCGCGTCGCGGTCCATCGACACCGCGCGCACCTCGGTGATCGTCGTAGCGCTGGACGTCCGTGGGCCCGGGTCGAAGATCGACAGCTCGCCGAACATGTCCGAGGGGCCCATGATCGTCAGCAGGTTCTCTCGGCCGTCCGGGGAACGGCGACCGATCTTCACCTTGCCCCCGACGATGATGTACAGCCGGTCGCCCGGCTCCCCTTCAGCGAAAACGGTGTGTCCGCGGGGGAAGTCGACGGGTTGCAATTGCTTGGTCAGCGCGGCGACCGCGCTGGGTTCAACCCCTTGGAAGATTCCTGCTCTTGCCAGGATCTCGTCCACGTTGCCTCTTCAACTTTCCACGGAGTGATGCGGGCAGGAGCCCTGTGACGGCCGTCACGAGTTCAAACGTAGGCCAATTCGTGCGGCCTGCCAACGCTACACACGATTAACGTGTCGAGTCACCGGAAACTGCGTATTGGTCCGGTAGTGCCCGTGGATGCGCGTGGGCAGGCCCGATTCGATACGACCGGCGACGTCGGTGGCAAAGAATGTCTCGGCGTGATGCCGTCCGGTCAGCGCCTTGGGGTGCGGGGCGGCGGACAGTTCTAGCGCCTGGCGTCGATGCAGATATTCCAACGCCTCCGGCATTCCGTCACGGGCCAGCGTGTGGACATCGACGGCCTCAGCCTGATCCAGAAACTCGGCGACGTCGGTGGCCGTAACTGTGTCATGGGCAAGGGCCCTCTCCAGCCGCCCAAGCCCGAGCGTCGCCAACATCAGCAACGCCGGAATGCAGGCCACCAGCAACCACAACACAAAATGAGTAAACATGGCCAAGGTCTCAGCCAGATCACGAAATCAGTACTCTGTCGTAGGTGACAGCGGCTAAGTCGTCGGGGCGCTCCAAGTCCAAGCCAGCCCCGCCCGGCCCGGTTCTCGCAAAGCGGTTCGCCGGTGAAACCCATACCGGGCTGGTGCGTCGCGCGCGCAGAATGAATCGCTCACTGGCACAAGCATTTCCGCACGTCTACTGCGAGCTGGACTTCACCTCGCCGCTCGAACTGGCGGTCGCCACCATCCTTTCGGCGCAGAGCACCGACAAACGGGTGAATCTGACGACTCCCCCCGTATTCGTCAAATACCGGACAGCCCTGGATTACGCGCAAGCCGATCGGGAGGAGCTGGAGGCCCTGATCCGGCCCACGGGTTTCTACCGCAACAAGGCGTCGTCACTGATCGGGCTCGGCCAGGCACTAGTCGAGAGGTTCGACGGCGAGGTGCCAAAGACCATGGACGAATTGGT
>JAVROG010000083.1:0-11963 GCA_032162865.1 Mycobacterium sp.
CCGACCCACTAAGTACGCGGCGGTGGCCGCTCATGTCCGGGGTGCCGTCGATGACGGTCACGGTCACGCCACCGGGCACCGAAGCAGCACCCGACGAACCGCCGGCGACGGTGTCACACACCAGCCACGACGACGCGGGAGGATTCTTCGGCGCGAACTCTGTGGGTGCACCGGGGATACCGACGAGCGGCCCGTGCGGCATGTTGGCGATCTGGCTTCCCTTGACCAAGTGCGGGTTGTCCGGGCGGCCGGTGATCAACCGCGCCGAAGCCAGGTTCAGTGCCGGGTACAGCCGGTTCCCCACCTTGACGTACAGCGCGCCCGAGTCACGGTCGGCAATGATCGGCGCGTCATTTATCTGGCCGGACGGGCTGATGAACGAGTACAACAACGCGCCCAGGCAGATGACCAGGGCCGCAGAGACCGAGGCGACCACCGCCAGTGTCTGCCGACGGCCGGGTTCGATCTCCATGCGGACCCGCCAGCGCGTCAGCGCCATCGCGGTTCGGCGCGCCAGGAACTGATAACCGGTTACCTGGGTCCGCGTCGACAACCCAAGGCCGTACCCCGACCCTCGCTGTCCGCGGCTATGTTCAGCCACGCTTGATCACCTCTCGGTCTGTCAAAAACGTCTGAATATGTCAAAGCGCCTTGTTTTACTGCCCTCACGTCTAGTAAGGGCTAAGCACATCGACAACCGTAGGGCACCCGCGCAAACCTCGCCAGGCGGCGGCGCCCGCGCTGGATCCCCCGTGGATTCGTCGTATCTCCATTGGGAATGGTAGCTGCGAATAGCCGACTCGGCGCGCTAACTGCCAGACTGGCGCACCTACTCCGCCGAGCGGGAGCTGCTTCCGATCGACAGCACCCCGCTCTGGCCAGCATCCCAGTGCTGGAAGCAAGATAGGCGGCATGACTGAGCTTGCGCCATCGCTTGTCGAGCTTGCCCGGCGGTACGGCGTCGCCACCAGTTACCAGGATTGGAGCGGCCAGCACGTGGTCGTCGCCGAATCCACACTCGTTGCCGTTCTTAGCGCCCTCGGCGTTCGTGCGAGTACCGAGCAGGACCGCAACACCGCCCTGACGGCCGAACTTCGCTCGTATTGGGCCCGGGCATTGCCGCCGACCATCGTCGGGCGGGACGGTGACCAGACGCGGTTCTGGGTGCATGTGACAAATGGCGAACCAGCCGAGGTGTGGTTGCAGCTCGAGGACGGTACGGAACGCGGCGGCGTGGTGCAGGTCGACAACTTCACCCCGCCGTTCGATCTGGACGGCCGCTGGGTCGGTGAGGCCAGTTTCGTACTGCCGACCGACCTGCCACTGGGCTACCACCGAGTATTTCTGCGATCCGGCGACTACCTGAGCAGCACGGCCCTCATCATGACGCCGGACTGGCTCGGCCTGCCCGAGACACTTGCCACCCGCCGCGCCTGGGGATTGGCCACCCAGCTGTACAGCGTGCGGTCGGCAAACTCCTGGGGGGTCGGCGACCTCACCGACCTGGCCGATCTCGCGCTCTGGTCAGCTTCAGTGCATGGCGCCGACTACGTGTTGGTCAACCCACTGCACGCCGCAGCGCCGTCGGGATCCCAGGCGCCGCTGGAGCCCATGGAACCCTCGCCTTATCTGCCGACGTCGCGGCGCTTCGTCAATCCTCTATATCTGCGTGTGGAAGCCATCCCCGAGTTCGTCGACCTGCCCAAGCGTGGTCGGGTGCGGCAGCTGCGCGACGAGGTGCAGGACCGGGCCGACCGGACCGACAGCATCAATCGCGATGCCGCATGGACCGCCAAACGCGCGGCACTCAAACTCATCTACCGGGTACCCCGGTCGGCGGGGCGCGAGCTTGCCTACGCCGCCTTCCGCGCCCGGGAGGGCCATGCCCTAGACGACTTCGCCACCTGGTGCGCGTTGGCGGAAAAACACGGCATCGACTGGCATCGGTGGCCGAAATCGCTGCGGCATCCGTACGCGGCTGGGGTCGCCGAGTTCGTCGCAAAGAACGCCGGTGCCGTCGATTTCCACCGCTGGTTGCAGTGGCAGCTGGACGAGCAGCTCGCCGCAGCGCAGTCGCAGGCCCAGCGGGCCGGAATGTCGCTGGGAATCATGCATGACCTGGCCGTCGGGGTCCATCCCAACGGGGCCGACGCATGGGCCCTGCAGGATGTGCTCGCACTCGGGGTGACCGCCGGCGCACCTCCGGACGAGTTCAACCAGCTAGGCCAGGACTGGTCGCAGCCGCCGTGGCGGCCGGACCGGCTCAACGAGTTGGAATATCGACCGTTCCGTGCCCTGATCCGGGCGGTGCTGCGGCACGCCGGCGGGATCCGCATCGACCACATCATCGGACTGTTCCGGCTGTGGTGGATACCCCGCGGCACCCCGCCCACCGAAGGCACCTACGTGCGATACGAACACGAAGCAATGATCGGCATCGTCGCGCTGGAAGCGCACCGGGCTGGGGCGATCGTGGTCGGCGAGGACCTCGGCACCGTCGAACCGTGGGTGCGGGACTACTTACTATTACGCGGCCTGCTGGGCACCTCAATCCTGTGGTTCGAGCAGGACCGCGACAGTGGCACCGGGAAGGGTGGTCCGCTACCGGCGGAGCGCTGGCGGGAGTACTGCTTGTCCTCGGTCACCACCCACGACCTGCCACCGACCGCCGGCTACCTCGCCGGCGACCATGTGCGACTGCGCGAAGCGTTGGGATTGCTGGCCCGGCCGGTCCAGGAGGAGCTGGAATCCGCCGCGGCTGACCGGGCGGCTTGGCTGGGCGAGCTGCGTCGGGTCGGCCTCCTGGACGACGCCGAAGACAAACCGGAACAGCTGATCTTGGCCCTGTATCGGTACCTGGGCCGGACGCCGTCGCGGCTGCTGGGCGTCGCGCTGACCGATGCGGTCGGTGATCGGCGCACCCAGAACCAGCCCGGCACCACCGACGAGTACCCGAACTGGCGGGTGCCGCTGACCGGTCCAGACGGCCGACCGCTGTTGCTGGAAGACATCTTCACCGATCCCCGGGCCGCAACCCTGCTCGAGACGGTACGCGCCCAGATGGCCCCCGAGACGGCCTGATTTTCGTGCGCCCGTCACCGCCCGACACCGCGGCCCTCAGCGATCTGGTGCACCGCTATGCGGCGTGTGTCGACGACCGTCAATTCGAGTTAGTGGCAACACTTTTCACAGATTCTGCTGAGTTGGCGGTGCCCGAGCCGCCAGCCGCACTGAAGCCCGTCCATTCGCACCGGGGCCGGGCGGCAATCGCGTTGGCTGTGGCTGCTGTAGCCCAGGTCGCGCGCACCGAACATGCGATCGTCGGTGAGGTATATGACGCGGCGCAGCCGGACGGGTCCGCCCGGGGACGCATCACATGCGTTGCGCACCATTGGGATGAGCGCTCGGGCGAGGTGGTCGACGTCGTCTGGCATCTGCGTTACGACGACGAGTATGAATTGACGGATGCGGGCTGGCTGATCAGCCGCCGGGCCCTGACGATCAACGCCATCGAGATCCGGCCGGTGCGCCGGTTGCGGCCCGCAGATTAGCGGCGACAGCACGGATTTCGTTTTTTGAGAGGGCATTTCGGGTAGTCCCTGATGGGCTCCAATCCGGCCGTTCGGGACGGTCGACTGCAAATCACTGCAGCAAGAGGAGACGTTCATGGCGAATATCGCGCACGAATCGATGCATGACCTGGAAGTTTTCGAAACGAGAGCCGAACGGGCACCCGGTCTCGTTGTGGTGACGGGCGCAGTACTTGTCTTCGTGGTTTCCGCAGTGACATTCGCGCTGGGGCAGGCCGACGTCGGCATCGCCGTGGTCAGTTGCGGAATGCTGATATTCGGTGCCGGACTGGCTTGGCTGGCCGAGGAACGTAGGCGAGTTCGCGAGGTCGAACGCGACCTACTCGGCGACCGACTGAAGTCCGACTAACGCAACTCGGCCAGATTCTTGACCGACTTTTCGACGTCGGAGCGAAGGACCCGGGCAATCAGGCTTCCGACCGGGCCGCTGAGCACACCCCCGGACAGGTCGGCGGTGAGATGGAAGTCCGACCCCGGATCTTTATCGGCGACTGACATCGCCACGGTGAGCCGGATCCCGCCGCGGCCGCGGCCTTTCAGTTCGATCGCATTCGGCTCGTCGTACTTGGTCACTTCCCAGTGCACGACATTGCGAAATCCCTTGACCTTGACGCAGGAGGAGACGCAGGTCCCCTTTTTGATGGTCGACGGAACCTCACCACGCCAACCGGCGAAGATTGTCATCCACTCATCGAAGCGACTCAGGTCGGAAGCGAGCTTCCAAGCGGCCTCCGGATTCACCTCAGATGTCGTCGAGACGTCGACCCGTGCCAAGTTTTTCGCTCCTCCTACAGAGGTGTTCGTGATTCCCGACAGCGCAGCGCTGCGCGGTGCCAGGACTGGAAGTCGCAGTTACATACCCGGATGCGGTAGTCCGATAAACCGGTGACCTGCGAAATGGGGTCCGTGCCACAAAACCCGCCGGCCTAGGTGGGGCAGACCTGCTCGACCCAGTCCTTGACGAGTTTGTTGTTCTTGGTGTAATCCGGATCGTCGAAGTGAGCTCCACCAGTGCTGACGAAGTGCTCGACAGCGTCCTTGACCTTCGACGGCGGGTTGTACCCCTCGAGGGTGTCAGCGGCCTTGCGCGCGGCATCCTTATCCGACGCCGTCAAGAGGTCCAGGTTCGCCCCGCTGACTTCCACACACTGGCTGGAGTCCAGCGTGGCGACCGGCGTCGACTCGGTGGGGCTGGCCTCGCTCGAAGTGGCGGCGGCGGACGTCGACGACTTGCCGGGGCTGCTGCTGACCGGATGGACTGTGGTCGTTTTGCTCGTCGAGCAGCCCGTGAGCAGCGTCGCAGCGATCACGACACCCGCGGACAACCACCGCTTGGCCATATAAACCTCCCAGATAATCGACCTTTTCCGGCTTCGTATGTAGCACAGTCAGTCGGGGTCCGCTGTACTCGCCGTCAATTAACGCAGCTGGCGGAGCCGAATCGGGGTCGGGAGGTACCGCGGTCCTCGGAGTGCGTTGTGAGGCAGAGGAATTCGCTAGCCTCCCGGCCAAGCGGTGTCCACCTGGGTGGCTATGTCGATGATCTGAGCCGCCTGCGACGCAGGTGAGTCGATTTCGTCCTTCACGTATTGGGCGATGAACCGCCGGATCTCACCGTCGACCCCCGCCAGAATGCGCAGTACTTCGCCGCGAATCGACTTGGACGACACATTCACGGTGATATCGGACGGCCGTGGTTTGGAGACGTCGACGATGATCAGCAGTGGCTCCGCCGCGCGCGCGGTGGCACGCAGAGCAATGTCGCCGGCGACCGCGAAGCGCTGTTTGTCGAGCCGCAGATCCAGGAGCAGGTCAATGGACAGCGGAATATGGATGACGAACGTGATGAGGTCGCCGAGCTTGCGGGTCACCCGGGGCTCTTGAATTTTGACCTTCGCACTGACTTTGGCGATCCCGCCGGGGCCTTGGGCGATCGGTTCCATGGCGAACTCACTGCCTGCGATGTCGGCCAACGCCGCAGCGACCCGGTCCGGGGTGACGGCAACCTCGAAAAACTTTCGGCCGAACTCTTCGTAGGTGAGGAAGTCCTGGTTCTCCATAAATTCATACCGTCTCATGCCACCTGCCCGATCGGCCGCTGATCCGCTCGCGTCGCAGGAATTCGACGTCGGAAACGGCTCGAACATGGCGGGCCGGATGCCGACCGGGTGTGATCTGTGCCACCCACACGTGTGTGAACAACGCCACAAGCGGGCGCTTTGATTCGGTGTGTCGGGCGGCGGCCTGCCACGCTTGAAGTCATTGGAGGTGTTTTTCATGCGCGCGCACGAATTTTCCGAGCAGCGCTCGTTCGCCTCGCGGATTGCGGCCCTGCTGACCTGGCTCGGCGGTGGACATTCACGTGAACTCGGCGAGCGTTACGAGCGTTCCATGCACGCCGTCTCCGGAGCCGTTGTGGTGTTCGGTGCGGTGCTGGCCTGGCTGATCGCAACCCTGGCGGTCCGGTCGTCGGTCCCCACGTCGACCCCGATTTGGGCGATCGTCGCGCTGACCCTTGTTTTCGGCCTACTGGTCGGCGCGGTGACCCGCGGCATCGCCAGCGGTCCAGCCTGGCGCTGGTCCGGCATTGCGGGTCGCGCCGCCGTCGCCCTCGCTGTCGGCGTGGTCGTGGGCGATCTTGCTGCGCTCGTCGTCTTCTCCGCGGCTATCGACCACCGTGTCGAGGAACGGGCACTTCGCAACGCGGATTCGGCACCGGCGGTAGTTCAGGCCGCATCCTCGCTGCAACAGTCGCGGACAGCGCGCACCGCGCTCGACCAGACGGTCGAGAACGCACGCGGGCATCTGGACAACGCGCTGGTGGTGGCCCGCTGCGAATACAACCCCTCCCCGACCTGCCCACAGACCCGTATCACCGGTGTTCCGGGCCGCGGGCCCGAGGCCCGCACGGCCAACGAGTTGCTGGCCGACGCGCAGCGCGAGCTGGATAGCGCTTTAGGCGCCCGCGACCGGCAGGCGGCTGAACTGGACTCCAGGGTGTCGCGAGACGAACAAGCTATGGCCGATGCGCGGCACGCCGTCGTCGCCGACGTCGGCCGCGGTGGCCTGGGCGCGCGCTGGGTCGCCATGAATGACCTGACGCTTGCCAGCGCAGGTGCGCTGGTTTTACGGATCGTGAGCATCGCGTTTTTCGCACTGCTGTATCTACTGCCGCTGATTCTGCGGACATGGCGTGGTGAGACGACCCACGATCGTCACGCCGCAGCGCGCACGGAGCGTGAACGCGCCGAGCTGGAAGCCGAAACCGCGATCGCGATCAAGCGGGCCGAGGTCCGGCGCACCGCCGAAATCATGTGGGCTGAACACCAACTCACCCAGACGCGCCTCGCAATCGAGGCCCAGGCCGAAATCGACCGGGAGCAGCAGCGGCGTCGAGTCGTAGAAGCGCTCGACGCGCCAGTGCATGCCTCGGCGGAGCGTACCTTCGAGCCAGTGGAGGAAGACATGTATCTGCCGATCGCCGCCGAAGCCGAGGCCGCCAGCCGGGCCTCATCAGCCCGACCCGCCGAATTGCCCGCCGGGCAAGGGGATGTGGACGCCCGCGCCGAGGTTCCGGAGAACCTGCCGGCACCGATTGACCCCGCCGCAGAGGCCGTCGAACACTACGAACCGCCCTCGAAAACCGAAGCAACCGAGGAACGTGCCCCACTGATTCCGTCGATTCCGGACGCCACCAAGGCGGCGGCCCGGTGGATTCGTCCGCTGGTGCCGCCCTTCGTTGCGCGGGTGATCGATAACACCACCCAGCCGCTGCGCACCGCGCGGCAGGTTTACGAAGAGGTCGAGGAGATCGCTTTCTCACTCAAGCGCACCCGCAAGATAACAGTCGACGCCGAAAGCTCCGAGGGCGGCAGCCAGCAGCAGGGGCTGCAATCTACGGCGCCCGACGCCCGCGCCAACACGGCCGGCGCCAACCGGATCGAATCGTCACGCGGAGCGGCAGCTCACCCGACTCAAGGGGACTACCGCGACGACTACGGACAGCTCGGCGCCCACGCGGTACGGCCCTCGTTGGGTGAGGTGCCCGCGCGGGACCTCACCGGCTTGTCGGTCGAGTCGGGGCATGACGACCGGCGCGAGCTGGCCGGGCGGCACGGGCCGCGTGAGTTGCGTTCGCCGGAGGGTCCCCGCCAACTGCCGCCCGGCAAATAAGGTCGAACAGCCGCTGATTGCCACAGGTGTCGGTGATTTGATCGCGGCGTATTATCGGGCCGACGGAATCGGACTCGGTCGAAGCGTCGAGGTCGGCAGCGACTCGCAATTGCTTACGGATTGGGAACAGGACGTGGATCTCATGGATCTCGTGACGGCGGCAATCTTAGAGCAGCAACTCGCGGCGACACCTGTGCAGGCGACCGAGACGCCGGCCGGCGCATGAAAGTCAGCCTCTTTCTCGCGGACGCAGCTCAAGCCGATGCCCAGTCCGGCAAGGTGCACACTCTCGGACTGGGTTGGCGGCAATGTCAAACACCTACGCCGCCTTTTGCTTTGGTGATGTTTCTCGACATCGACTGGAACGAAACCAACAAACAGCACAAGCTCACCTGTCGACTGCTCAACACCGACGGCCAACTGGTAACAGTGCCGGGGCCGCAGGGCCCGCAGCGGATCCTGTTCGAAGCGGCCGCCGAGGCGGGCCGACTGCCGGGAGCAATCCACGGCACCGCGGTTCGCATGCCGCTCACCCTGAACATCCCGGGTGGAATCCCCCTGGAGCCGGGGATCTACGAGTGGCGGGTCGAGGTGGACGGTTTCGAACGGGCCACGGCTATCGAGGCATTCATTGTGTCCGCGGGTGCCCTGCCGCCGACACCCGTGTAATGCTCTGTGCTGCAGCTACTTTTGCGGGGTTACCGCCAGCTCGAGCCGTTCTAAACGGCGCACCAGAATGCTCGGCAGCCATGGTCCGACCTCGGCCGCCCCGATGAGCGAGCTACGATCCAGCAAGAGCCGCAGCACGATGTGAGCTTCCAATCGGGCCAATGCGGCGCCGACGCAAAAGTGCACTCCCCTACCGAAACTCAGATGACTCCTGTTCTCGGCGCGATCCAGACGGAACTCGCCGGGCGCCTCGAAGTGTTCTGGATCCCGGTTGGCCGCCCCCCACAGCAGAACCAGTCGCGAACCGGCAGCGAGGTTGACGCCGCCCAGGGTGGTGTCGCGTAGGACGTGCCGGTAGTGGCCCCGAAACGGCGGCTCAAAGCGCAAGGTCTCTTCGATAAACGGTCCGAGCAAGGCGGGGTTGTCACGGACCTGGCGCGCAATGTCGGGACGGTTGGCCAGGATCCATGCTGCGCTGCCCAGCAACGACGCGGTGGACTCGCCACCGGCGGCGAACAACGTGATCATCATGACATGCGCGGTGACTGTATCCACTTCTCCCGCGGCGCAGGCACGAGCCATCTCGCCGAGCAGATTGTTCCGCGGGTCTGCCACCGCGCGGGCGAACTGATCGGTGATGTAGCCACTGAGTTCGAGCACTGCCGCCCCGGCGGCGGCCAGCTGCGCTTCATCGGCCAGCCCTTCGAGCAGTTGGGTTGCGGCGCATCCCCACTGCACAAGCTGTTCGACGTCTGCGTCGGGCAGACCGATCAGTTCTGCCACTACCATCATGGGCAGCCGGTTGGCCATCGCACTCATCCATTCGATACGTCCATCGCCAAGACCGTTGAGCCACAACCTTTCTGCGGCTTGCCCGGCGAATCGTTCCACGGCGCGGATGCGCTTGGCCGCCAGATAACGCACCAGTAGCTTGCGGTGCACCGCGTGACCAGGATCGTCGGCGGTGGCCAGCACATGAGTCGGTCCGCCGAGTGAATCCATCTCGAATGGAACTACGGCGCCCTCGGCCGTGTACCTCATGGTCGCAGTCAGGTTCGACGAGAAGTCCTCGGTCCGTCGGATTGCCTCGTTGACCGCGTCCCAACCACACACCGCATGGAATCCCGAGTCGCCTATCCGGTGAACCGATCCCGCGCGGCGCATCCGTTCATACAGCGGGTACGGATCCTGCACAGCTGCGAAGTCGAAAAGCTCTGTGGGCTCAGCGGGGTTGTGAACGATCGTCATCGGTTAAGCCTGTGCGTGTGATATTTGCAGGTCAATGGCTCTGCCAGAAGTTGAATAGGGGTCCGACCAGCCCGGTCGGCAGGTTGTCTCACCCGAGTCGGCGGACCTGCGGCTATGCTGAGAAACTCTCTCATTCTCGTCTCAACTGTGAGAATGCTGTTCGCTTGGATCTCGATCGGTTAGGACAGGTGACATGACGCCCCGAGATGATTGGCTGGTCGGTGGCGATCGCCGCAGGGTTGCCGCCGAACGCATCTACGACGCCGCGAATGACCTGATTGCGCGCGAGGGCCTGGACGCGTTCGACATCGACCGCCTGGCTTCGCGGGTGCACTGTTCGCGGGCAACCATCTACCGTTATGCCGGCGGCAAAGCCGAGATTCGTGATGCCGTTCTTGCTCGAGCGGCAGCGGGCATCATCGATGCGATCCGTTCGGCGGTCGGCGACCTGACTGGGCAGGAGCGCGTCATCACTGCGATCACTCTGGCGCTCAAGCGAATTCGATCCGACCCGCTGAGCCAACTCATGATCAGTTCGGTGCGAGGCATCGACGCCATGGCCACGCTCACCGCGTCGCCCTTGCTTACCGCGTTCGCCGGGGAACTCGCCGGACTGACCGCCGATGATCGGCAGGCCGCCCAATGGGTCGTGCGAGTGGTGCTGTCAATGGTGTACTGGCCCGCCGAAAATGAGCAGACCGAACGTCAGCTTGTGCAGCGGTTCGTCGCCCCCGCCTTCGCCGAAAGCCCATCGGAGAGTGCGTGACTCGATGCCATCTATTCGTTCTATTCGTTGCCGAAACTCTCGTATAGCTCGGGCAGGAAGCCGGCGAGGTGGTTCATCTCCTGTGCGCAGTGCACCAGCAGGTTGCGCGCGGTGGCCTCTGAGACGCCGATGACCTTCGATGCAACCGGACGCACCGCCTTGGACGCGATGTCAGGGGCCTTGCGTACCGCGATGTACGGTCCGCCCATCCAGAAGCGCGACCGCATTTCGGACCCACCCTGGGTCGATCGAATGTGGTGGACGAACCAACCGGCGTCCACCGGCGCGTCACCGCTGCCCAGTCGTGCGCAGACCGCCACCGCATCGTCGGTGTCGGCCGACAGGCCAAACGTGGTCGGGCTGACGAATTGTATTGCCGCGCTCAGCATTGTCGAGCCGATGTATTCGCTGATGATCGACCAGCGGTCGATGTAGCGCGCAGCCCCCCGGCGGCCGGCGTCGTCCCCGTCCTTCCAGTGCGCGGACAGGTGCGCGCGCGGGTGCCACAACTTGTAACGGCGGGTGTCGCTCCCATGCCAGCCGAACCACCACGACCACATCGTCGGCGTGACTCCGGGCATGTCGGTGCGTATCGACACCTGCATGCTGCCATTGTCGAGAATCCCGTAGCCGTTTTCGGTCTGTTGATAGCCCTCGTCGGCGACGGTCGCGACATCGTCGAACGCCAACAGCGCCTGCCCGGCCTGCGGGCCATGCTGTAGCGCCTCGACGGCATGCTGTGGAAGCGGGGCCATTTCGGGCTTGAAGAACTTGCCGAACGGCGTGCTCACATCGTCGTTGCGGTAGCCGAGGTAGAGGTCGGTGCCCATCAGATTCGTCCCATCCAGCTGTTGAACAGGCCGTCGGGATCGTATTCGGCACGTACCCGGTCGAGCTTGACCATGGCCTCATCGCTGGCGAACCGCGCAGGCCGCTGGCCGAGGTTCTCGTCGGCAAGCTGAATGCCGGTGGCCAGGTGGGACATGGCCGCCATCTTCGATTTCGCCCAGTCGCCGTACTTCGCATCCTCGGCGGGGTCTTTCCACGCCCCGTAAAGCGCTAGGTAGACCTCGTCTTCGATGCTGTATGCCATGTCTGGTCTGGTCGGCGATGGTCCCCAGTTCAGCCAGAGGAAGTGCGACGGGTGGTCGGGGATCGTGTCGATGATGTTGCGGACGCCTGGCAACAGATCTTCCGCAGCGGCCGACGTCCACATGTTGTCCGCGGTGTAGCGGTAATCCGACAGGTAGTTGCTCATTACGGCGTCGAACCAGGTAGGCAAATCGGTTGGCATGTAAGGAACTGAGACCAAGGCCTTTTCGACGACGGGGACGGTGCCGAATATGGAGAGGGCCTGTTCGGCTTCCTGCTCGGAATCGGCGAATGCGGGGGACGCGAACACGATGGCCGGATGGTCGATCCCGATATTCGGAACGCTTTTGGTTGCAACGATCTGCATTTCGACGCGACACCCACTTCCGCGCTGACGTTGCGAGCCCAGGTGTAGATCTCATCCG
>JAVROG010000084.1:0-3794 GCA_032162865.1 Mycobacterium sp.
AGTTCCCGCCACGCGCGGGATCGGTCTTGCCCGAACGGCAGCTCATTAATGTTCACGGTTCCGGTCACGCCGAGTTCGGTCATGTGGCGACGATCCTCTCTGCGCGCTAGACCAGCGCGTGGACAACTGTGACAGTACACTGTCATACTTTTCCAAGTATCGTCGCCGCGGCGATGGGTGTCAACGATGTTTGATCGGCTGGTGTCGTTGTACTGTCGGGACACCTGAGACGGTCAAGGAGGTGGCGGAATGGCGCGGGGCGACCGTTCACCGCGAGATGAACACGCGAATCGGAACCGGAACGCGCTGCTGGAGGCGGCACTGAATCTGTTCAGCGCCAACGGTTACGACGAGACCACCACGGATCAGATCGCCGAGAGCGCGGGCCTTTCACCGCGGACCTTCTTCCGGTACTTCCCCACCAAGGAGTCGGTGCTCTTCTTCGGCGAGTACGACTTCATCGACGCCGTCAGCGGGGTATACCTCGCCCAGCCCGAAGGCGTATCCGACTTCGAGGCAATGGCGAACTCATTCGCATTGCTTGCCCCTGGGCTCAAGCGAATTCGCAAGCGGATCGCGCAATACCACGAGGCGGTCGCGTCGTCGCTTGTGTTGCTGGGCCGAGAACGCAGAAACCACGAGGCCAACGCCGAGACTGTGGCCAAGGTGATCGCAGAGCGACGTCGGCTGCCTGCCCCCGACAGCGAGTGCCGACTGCTGGCGTCCGTCGGCATGTTGCTTATCGAGCGCGCGCTCAACGAGTGGCTGGCGACCCCCGGCCGAGCACTCGATGACCTGATCCGTCAGGAGTTCGCCGCGCTGCCCGCGGTGCTGAAGTAACTCGGCCGCTCCCTAAGGAGTGTCGAACAGGGTGCCGTCCGGGCACGGCCGCGCTGTGTCGGGACCGCAGTATTGAGTGCGCAGGTATGTCGGGTAGGTGTCGGTCGGTCCCGCGTAGAAGCCGGCCAGATTCACCGGCAGGTCATACACGCCGATCGCGACCACATGAAGGAAACCGGTCACTGCCAGCACCCGCAGCAGCCCCTTCGTTCGTGGTCCGGCCCGGCGCAGCGTCTCGATACCCGACTCGACCCGGATTTGACCCTTGCAGTTGCGGAAGAACATCAGCGCCCCGCTGGAGCTGAGCACCAGGGACCACAGGATGGGACCGTACAGCGGTATCTGCACCGTCTGCCCGGCCCACAGCGTCGCACCGGGTATCGACGCCGGGTAAGCGACCAGACCGTGGTGCACCGCGAAGATCTCGAGCGGAAACTCGATGACATACACCGCGAGCCACCCTGCACAGAACGTGCGGACCGGGCCGAGTGCCTGCCAGCGGTGACGCGCCCGGCACATGGCCCACCCAGCGAGCTTGCCCATGGCCAGTGGCATCCAGATGTAGATCATTCCGATCATCAGCACCGGTTCGGCCATCAACCGACTGCCCGCGCTCAGCGAGCCGGGGACGTTCTCCATCCAGTTGCCGAAATTGACCAGACCCGCGTTGTAGAACAGCACTGGCTGAAACCAGTTGATCAGCGGGTCGTGCCACCACGCGATGGCCGACCCGATCACGACGGCCGCCTCGACACAGAGCTGCCGCTCGCGCAGGCTTTTGCGCACGACGTACACGATCGCGACGAGTGCCAGTATCGGGCAGGCGATCTGGAACGCCGTCATCGCCAACCGGGTGCCTGCCGGAATGGGGTCGGAACCCGGATCCGCGGGCGTGGCATTCCCCGACACGATCCACCACGTGTCGACGTAACAGGCGATGACGACGCATACCGCCCCGACGGACGACCAGAACAGCACCGGCCGAATGGTTTTGGGTTCCGCAGGCTTGGCCGCCGTCGGATGCGTGGGACCGACGTCGTTGGCACTCCTGAGATCGGTCACTGCGGCGGCTCCTTTGGCGACGACCTACCAAAGATGACAGTTCACTGTCACACTGTCAACGCCTGTACGGCTATCGGTACAGCCGGTTCATCAATGTCGCGGTCTCCAGGTCGTCGACGGCAGCACACGCCCGGCGAAACGCCGCGTCGGCGTTCTCCTGTGCCTGCAGGCCAGGCCAGTTGATGGTCATCGCCGTGGCGTCCCAGGCTTCGGCAGTGAAGAGGCGGTACCGCTGGAACGCGGCGTCGAAGCTCGGTATTTCGTCGACCCCGCCTGCTCGCAGACCATCCAGGTAACGGCAGATCAGGTCCCGTTCGTGGGCGACACGCAGCTCCGGCTCCAGACCGGTCGTCATCCAGTAGGACACCTCCCGCAGCCCGGGCCCACGCCAGATCACCTGCCAGTCGAGCAGGCCTGATCGCCCGTCCGGCCATGCAAACGTGTTGCCCAGGTGGGAGTCACCGTGCAGCAGAGTCAGTGGCCCGGACTCGAATTCGCGGTAATAGGCCCGCGCGTGACGATCGAGCGCCCCCGCCACCTCACGTACCGCAGGAGTCACTTCGGGCCGCTCGCGCCTCAAGGCGCCTCGGCGACCATGGGAGTAGAAGCGCTTCAGCACGCCATATCCCGTTCTGGTGCTCCAGGTTCGGACCCAGGACAGGTCATCCAGCAGCCTCGGGCTCTCCCAGAATCGCGCGTGCAACGCGGCGAACGCGTCGATGAGGCCCTCTGCGTGTGCCAGGTCGCATACATCGGCCAGCGCGTACGGCCGCCCGCCTGCGGCGACGATGTCGTCAAGCACGATTAGGAACCGTGCCCCGGCGCCGGCCCTGGCATACCAGGCATGGGGTGCGACGCCGACGAGTTCGGTCGCCGCCTGGTTATAGAAGCGTGCCTCGTTGACGGCCATCCCCAGCGCCGCCACCATCGTGCGGTTCTTGGCCGACAGCGGCGTGCTCTTGACGAACAGGGTCTCGGGGAGCCCCGCCGCGCGTCCCGCCTCGTTCCACGTGACAGTCAGACGCCGTCGATCTGTAGTACCCGTCGTGCCATCGAGGGACGAAATCCGCTGCGCCACAGCGGCCGACGCCGACGCCGCAACATGGGCCGTCACCCAGCCTGCCGTGACTTCGGCGGCGGACGAGGGACCCATTCCCGGCAGCTTCGGCAGTATCGCCGCCGCCAGCTCACCCACGGCCGCGACGTTCACGGCGACACTACGAAACGGCATCACTACTACTGCGCCTTTCGGTGGTGCTGCGCGACAGACTCATCTGACGGGTCAGCGGCAGGAAAGATTTATGGTGAACTAGGTTACACAAGTATAAAGTGAACTGGTTAGATGATTGGTCAGAGCTGAGAGGTGACGATGCTTCTTGCCGGGTCGGAGCTTGTACCACCAGCCACCCTCAATCCATCCGGTGTGTGGTTCTTCGATTGGGTCATCCCGATCGCAGGCAGCGTCTTCATCATTCTGGCGGTGGCCGACGCAATCCGGCGCCGCCGCCTTACCTGGGGATTCTTGTTCCTGTTCAACAGCCTCGCGGTGTACTGGATGGAAACCGTCGGAGACTGGGGCCAGATGCTTTTCTACAGCCCGGCTTTCGCCGAACACCACCTACTCGAGTGGCTGCCGCTCAAGACTCCGAACGATCCGCTCTTCATGCCGTTCGCCTACGCCGTCTACTGGGGAGTGCATGCGCTGCTGGTGTTGTGGCTGAGCCAATGGGTGTCGTCGAAGTTCGGCTGGAGCATGCTGAAGTCGATGATCGTGCTTGCGATTCCAGTCAACTATGTCTGGGACTTCGTCGTCGAGGGAACGGCCACCGCGATGGGCTGGTGGACCTACGATCCTGGCATCGGCCCGGTGCTGGAGTGGAGCAACGGCGGTC
>JAVROG010000085.1:0-4612 GCA_032162865.1 Mycobacterium sp.
TGGAGCGCCTCGTGAATAATCCAGCCGAGGGTGACCGGGTCACCGGAGCGGTCGTGGACCACGGCGGTCGCGAGGTGACGATCACCGCGCGGCGCGGGGTGGTGCTGGCCACCGGCGGCTTCGACCACAGCATGGACATGCGGTGGAAGTTCCAGTCGGAGTCACTGGGCGCGAACCTGAGCTTGGGCGCCGACACCAACACCGGCGACGGGATCCGGGTAGCGCAGGAGCAGGGCGCCGACATCGACTTGATGGATCAGGCGTGGTGGTTCCCGGCGATCGCGCCGTTGCCCGGCAAACCGCCGGCGGTGATGTTGGCCGAACGGTCGTTGCCAGGCTGCCTGATCGTCGACCAGAACGGCCATCGATTCACCAACGAGGCCTCGGACTACATGTCGTTCGGCCAGCGACTCCTCGAGCTGGAGCGTTGCGGCAGCCCCGTCGAATCGATGTGGATCATCTTCGATCAGCAATACCGCAACAGTTATGTCTTTGGCGCCGAACTCTTTCCGCGGATGCGCGTTCCGCAGGCCTGGTATGACGCGGGCATCGCAGCGCGTGCCGACACCCTGGCCAAGTTGGGTGCGCGGATCGGTCTTCCGGTTTCGGAGTTCACTGCGACGATGAACCGCTTCAATCAAAATGCTTATGCCGGTGAGGATCCCGACTTCGGCCGGGGTCGCAGCGCCTACGACCGGTATTACGGCGATCCGACGATCACGCCCAACCCCAACCTGCGCCCGTTGGTGAAATACCCGTTCTACGCCGTCAAAATGGTGCTCAGCGACTTGGGTACGTGCGGCGGACTAAAGGCCGACGGGCGGGGCCGCGTGCTGCGCGAAGACGGCAGCGCGATCACCGGGTTGTATGCCATCGGCAACACGGCTGCCAACGCGTTCGGCACGACCTATCCGGGCGCGGGCGCGACGATCTCGCAGGGTTTGGTGTATGGCTACATTGCGGCGCGGGATGCGGCCGGATAGCCAGTCGCGAACTGCTAGTCGGCGGCGCGCTTGGCCTCTACTTGCTTTTCGATCTCACGCCAATAGCCCGGCTTGGGTCGGGGTTTCCCGAAACCACCCTTCGCGGCCTTCTTGATGATGGCGTCGGCCTCGTCAATGTCCTTCATCAGTTCCAACGCGAACTCACGTTCGGCGGCGTAGTACTTGGCCGCCCAGCGTAGCGCGATCACCGAATACGCCCAGGCGGGTTCGGCCTCGGCCCCCTCGGCGTCCTCGATCGCTTTGCGATACCTGCCTTCGGCATACGCCACGTGTTCCTGCAGCAGCTCCTTCAGCCTGGTCGGGTTGCTGAGGTGGCCGAATGTCACCCGCAGCAACACGCTGTGCTTGAGCACCGGTGGATCCACCGGAGCGTTGTTGGTCCAGTCAGTGATGGCGGCCATCCCGGCCGGGGTGATCTTGTAGAGCCGGCGGCTACGGGTGCCTTCGTCGCGCTCGACGCGGGATGTCACCAAACCGAGGCTCTCCAGCTTTTTCAGCTCGGTATAGATCTGGCTGTATGAGGGACTCCAATAGTAGAGGTCGACGCTCCAGTCGATCCACTTCTTGAGGTCGTAGCCGGAGACTTCCTCCTCGTAGGACATCATGCCCAGCAAGGCCCAGCTGGTGGCGGCAAGCGCCGCCTTCACCTTGTCGCTGGTCTCGTCCGTCCCGGCGCCCATTGGGCCAGATTAACAACCTAGGTCGCCGAAGCGCTCGAGCGCGACCGCTGACCGGGACACCGATTGCTCTATCGTGACGGACATGGTGGATTCTTTTGCGTCGATGACTGATTCGTTGCCAATCTACGAGTCACTGGCGGCATCGGTCCGTCGATTGATCGACGCGACGATCCGTACCGAGGTGGGCCACGATGTCATTGCCGCCGCCACAGCCAAGATCGATAGCGTCACAGCGGAACTGTGCGCCGAGCTGATGCCGGGAACGTTCGGCGAACGCGGCATCGACGACGGGCAGGGCATTGCCTCGGGCAATGTCGTTATCGGAGTTCGTAACCCGTCGGCACCCCCGCTCGTCGTTCATCACGAGTCGGACGGGTCGGTGTGGACGGAATTCAACCTCGGAGCCGCGTTCGAAGGTCCGATGGGACACGTGCACGGTGGCGTCTCGGCCTTGATTCTCGACCACATCCTCGGAGCGACCGCACACCGACCGGGATGCCCTGCATACACCGGGACGCTGAGTCTGCGCTATCACCAGCGGACCCCGTTGAATCAGCCCCTCCGCGCCGATGCCTGGGTGGACAGAGTCGAGGGCGTCAAGACGTTCGCAGCCGGGCAGATCAGTGGCACCGAAGGCGTGATGGTTTCGGCCGAGGGCATTTTCATTCACCCGCGAAGCTAGGACCCCCGCTCGGGGCGTTCGTCCCAGAGATTAGGAGTCCGCGCCAAAATCGAAGCGGGCCAACAAGTTCACCGGTTTGAGTTTGCGACGGTCTACCAATCCGGCGTCGCCGCAGTGTTGTTCGACAGCAGCAGCGGTCGCTGCTTCGTCGCCGGCCCGGGCAGCTAGGAGCGCTGGCGGTATTCCAGCACCGCTCCCGCGGCAGCCGGCGCGCCTCTGGCGACCACGACCGGCATGGACGTGGATGCGTTGGTTCGCAGAATCGTGTGCACCACGTCGATGAGATCCTCGACGGGCATCAGCTTGCCGGGCATACAGCCACGGGACACCCACAGTGGATAGGCCTGCATGGCTAAATCGCGGTTCCACCCGGCATTCATGCCGGTCTGCGCGTCCCCCTCGCCACCCGCGCACTCACCGACGATGAGGTTGGTGAAGCCGATTTCGGGGTGTTCGGCGCGCCAAGCCTCGACGAGTCTCTCCAGCGCTGCTTTGCTGACGCCGTAGGCGCCCAAGCCCACCCACGGCGGCCCGAATGTGCCCGCATCGGAGGACAGATAGACGACTTTTCCGGCGGACGCCGACAGGTGCGGAACCGCCGCCGCCGTCGCCAGCGCCGCGCCGATCACGTTGGTATCGAACACCCGCCGCCAAGTCTCGGCATCGGTCTCGACCAGTGGCACCAGTGGACTGATGGCGGGCGAGTACACAACGTTGTCGATGCCGCCCAGCGCGTCGGCCGCGGCGTCAATGCCGGAGCGAACCGAGGTCTCATCGGTCACGTCGCATTCGACTGGGATCGCGTTCGATCCCGCCTCCTGCGCCGCCGTCTCAATGCGTTCCCGGCGCCGGGCGAGCAGCGCGACCTGATGCCCGCGCTGGGCCAAGCCCACACCAATACAGCGCCCCAAGCCGCTCGAGGCTCCGATCACCACTGTTTTCGCCATATCGACCTCCGCAGCCGACTATGACATACGGGCCGAGACCGACGAGAATGGGGTTACCGGTTTTGCAGCACGTCGTTGCCGCCCTCAGCCCTTGCCGACTATCGCGTCACGAGCCCGGTCCAGCATCGCCGCGAACGGACCCGCGACCAGATTGGCCATCTGAGATTCCGCCCCTGCGTGCGGCCGGGTGGGTGCGACCGCCTCGGCGAGCTTGGTCGCGCGACCCATGCTTTCGAGTTCGCTGTTGCTCAATTGCTGCGCCAACTTGGTGAATTCGTCGCGCTCTTCATGTTCGGCGTGGCGCATCACAGCGGTACGGAGCTCAGCCAGCTGGTTGGTGAACACCGCGCTGTCAATGTCGATATTTTCCAGTTCCCGCAAGCGAATCTTCGCTTCGTGCTCTTCCTCGATTCGCGGCTGGACTACGGCATCACCGTCGGAGACCTTCCGCTTCACCCGTGGGTGAACGATCTCCTCCTCGACGGTTTCGTGCACCGCCAGCAGTCGCCGCAGTTCGATGAAGGACTCTTCGCGCTGCTTGCCGGATGCCGACAGCGTCTTGTCGAACAACGATCTGATCTGTTCGTGCTGGTAAACCAGAAAGTCGACCACATCGTTAGGTGTCTTGATGGCGGTCTGGGCCATTGAGCTTCCTCCGTTGGTAGTCGGGACGGCGGTGCTGGCTGTCCAACACACGCCGCGTAGTCGGCTACCCGCCGACACCCGATTGCGAAACGTTGCCCACGTCAGTGGCTTCTGTCACCGTTTGACGCCCGGATTGACCGGGTGGGTCCACCGCCGACCAGCTGACTTCAGGCTGTTACGCCCCGGGCCTGCGCCAGCATGCTTGGGTCGTGCGCACAGACGATCATCAATTCCGGATCCTGGCGTTCATAAAGTTCAGCGAGTCGTGACTGGTTGTCGTGCAGTTGCTTACGGCTGAACGCGAACATCTCCTCCTGGGCCCGCAACACGAATGGCACGCGCGAGCGATCGAGCGTACCGGGATGGTAGAAGGCGTCGCCGCAATGCAGAATCCAGTGCTGGCCCGCGTCAACGGCAACCGCGGCGTGCCCGCGCGTGTGACCGGGCATTGGCACCAGAACGACGCCGTCACCGATGGCATCGAGGGGCTTGGCCGAGCCGAAACCGTGCCAGGCCTCGCCGTTTGGCGCGTGCTCGACCAGTTTGGGCCCGTGGGCCCACTGCACCGTTCGGTAACGCACGCGCTCGCGGAGCGAAGGGGCGTGCACCGCGCCGCGCGCCTCGGCCGCTGTGACATGCACGTGCGCGTCGGGG
>JAVROG010000086.1:0-18672 GCA_032162865.1 Mycobacterium sp.
GCCAGGCAGATCGTGGCTGGTCGACTTGCCCGGCGATGGCTCCAACATTGGCGCACCCGGGGCGCCCGCGCGGATCCCTACAGTGTGTGGCCGCAGGTGTTGCTGGAAGCGGCCCAGGCCGTCGACCGCCCGGTGTACGTCGGACATTCCACCGGAGGCGAGGACCTGCTCTCGACTCCGGGCTTGGCCGGATGTCTAGCCGGCCTGGTCCTGATCAGCACCGCCCCGGACGCATCGTGGATGCCGGTGTACGAGGAGATGGTCACCAAGAATCCGTTGCCGGGTGACGAACGAATTAGCCTGGTGGCCAACCACATTGCCGACACTGATCGTGAGTGGCGCTGCCGACCGCATCGTCACTCAATCGCTGTGGCAGGCCAACCGCTTCCACACCGAAAACGTCATCTGCGTGTGATCGTCGACGCGGGCCACTTTCCCTGGATAGGACAACCAGTCGCGGTGGGCGATGCGTTCGCCGAAGTGACACAACGCATCCCGACCCACCGACGTTCCGGGTAAGCCTCAACCAGTTACCGAGCGCTCCAGGGTGACCAGCGAAGCCGCGAGATAATCCTCGGGGAACATCGGCATCCCACCGACCTGATCGCGAAAACCCTGCGATGTGCCGGTCCAGTCGTAGGTCAGGGTGACATCAGTGCCGTGCCCGTTCGGCGCGAGGTCGTAGCGCCAGAACCAGCCACCGGGATCATGGGAGCCCGCATCGTCAAGCAGTCCGGGCATCCACGCGATCGCCCGGTCCTGGTCGAACACGGTGACCAAGTTGTGTGTGACGTAGTCACCGCCAGCCTCCTTGAGATACATATTCATCGCAAAGAGCTGGTCGATCCCGGTGATCGGTGCGTTGTCCACCGCGTCGCGAACCCAGTCACCGGGTTCGGTGTTGCAGTGGCGGCGCGGATCGGCCAAGACCGCAAAAATCTCTGCTGGTGACGCGGAAATGGTGCGGGTTACGACGTAGCGTTCGGTGCTCATCGGTTGTCTCCTGGTCCGTAGGCACGGGCGATGTCCGGCGAGTCGAGCCATCCGGAGTAGGTCGGCCGCGATGGCCAACCTTGCGGCGAATCAAGCCATTCCTCCTGCCGGCCCCAGGGCAGGATGTCAATGAGTGCGAAGGAATGGCTCAATTGCTCGGTGCCTCGACCGGCCGTATGCCAGGTGCGATAGACGGTGTCACCATCGCGCAGGAACACATTGACCGCGAAGCCGCCATCCGCCGGTGCGTCCAGGTCGGCCCCGAACGGGCTGTCCGAGGACGAGTACCACTCCATTCGGTTGCCGACCTTGCGCTTATAGGCCAGCGCCTCGTCGATCGTTCCGTTGGTGACGATGACGAAGCGGGCGTCGTAGCTGTGCAGGAACTCCAGCCGGGTGAATTGCGACGTGAAGCCCGTGCACCCGCCGCACTGCCACTCGGCTCCCGGCGACCACATGTGGTGGTAGACGATGAGCTGCGAGCGGCCACCGAACACGTCCGCCAACCGGATGGGGCCGTCGGCGCCGATCAGGGTGTAGTCGGGCAATTCCACCATCGGTAGCCGGCGCCGCTGGGCAGCGATCGCATCCAGTTCCCGGGTCGCGGCCTTCTCACGTTTACGCAGCTCATCTAGCTGGGCGCGCCAGGTCTGGGAATCCACAACTGGCGGCAGGGCGTTGGACATGAAATCCACCTTTGCTCTCGATGCGTGCTCTCAATGCGTGCCATCTCAAAGGTATGACCGGCGGCAGGCCGGAACTTCATCGGCCGGGGTAGAGACGTCCTGCGAACAGTAGTTCCTCACGCTGGATAGTTGGGTTCTCGTCTGCGTTTGGGAGACGTTTGGGAATTTGCGCCGCGGTGTATAGATAGACACCTACGACTTCGACTGCAGAAAGGCCACATGATGAAGCGCGTTGCGCCTGCCATGGTTGTCATCGCCGCGCTGATGTTCAGCGGCTGTTCGGCTTCACAGGTCATCAATACCGGTGGCGACACCAAGTGCAAGGACTTCACCACGCAGGACGAGAAAAAGCAGAGCGAGGAAGTCAGCAAGATGCTCAAGGACAAGAGCGGCGCTGAACCGACCTCGATCGAGATCACCGCGACTCGCCTCTCGGCGCAGACGTGGTGCCAAACCCTGGGCAAGCCGGACAGCAAGATCTCAGAGTCCCCGCACGGCTGACCG
The DNA here is from genome assembly GCA_032162865.1 of Mycobacterium sp. Taxonomy (GTDB): domain Bacteria; phylum Actinomycetota; class Actinomycetes; order Mycobacteriales; family Mycobacteriaceae; genus Mycobacterium. The sequence goes on from JAVROG010000086.1 coordinate 2,184, forward strand.
CGGATCGCGGGTCGCATCCGCCGTCGGACGCCTGTCCAGGCGCAACCGCGTTGGACAGGGTCCAGCAAGTACGGTGACCACGGTGTCGGCGCTATCGACGCGACCGATAAGTTCAGCTGATGAGCAATGACGACACCGGCTTGACCGAGCGCCTGTTCGCGCTTGCCGAGCAGGTGCAGGGCTTCATGCCCAGCGACGAGGGCAAGGCCCTGTACGACGCCGCGGTGCGCTACCTCGGTGGCGGCGTGGGAGTCGAGATCGGTACCTATTGCGGCAAGTCAACTCTGCTGCTGGGCGCGGCGGCTCAACGCACCGCCAGTGTGCTTTACACGATCGACCATCACCACGGATCAGAGGAACATCAAGCCGGGTGGGAATTCCACGACGCGTCTTTAGTCGATGAGGTCACCGGACTCTTCGATACGTTGCCGACTTTCCGCCGTACCTTGGATGCCGCCGGGCTCGACGACCATGTCGTCGCGATAGTGGGCAAATCGCCGGTCGTTGCCCAGGGGTGGGGGTCGCCGCTGCGGTTTCTGTTCATCGACGGAGGCCACACCGAGGCCGCTGCCGCCCGGGACTTTGACGGATGGGCGAAGTGGGTGGCCACCGGCGGCGGACTCGTCATCCACGACGTGTTCCCCGATCCCAACGACGGCGGCCGAGCGCCTTATCAGATTTATTGTCGCGCAATCGAATCCGGTCAGTTTCAAGAGGTGGCAACGACGGGGTCGCTGCGGGTGCTGGAACGCACCGGTGGTCGGGCCGGAGAGCCGATCGAGGTCAGCGGCCGGTAGTCACGCATTCGCAGTCGAAGTCGGTCTGCAGACCAATCGGCAGTGCGTGGCCACGGAAGATTCCACTGCCTGGCGTGGTGTCAGACAACGCGTCGGCCGCCAAAATCATGGCTGCACCAGTCCAGGTGGTGCGTTCCTCGGGCCACCGTTTGCCGTCGGCAAACACCAAGCCGGTCCAGTAGGAACCGTCCACTTCGCGCAGGTGCTGCATCGCGGCGAATTGCCGGTGCGCCGCAGTCCGGTGACCGATGGCATCGAGGGCCATGACCAGTTCGCACGTTTCAGCACCGGTGACCCAGGGTCGGTCGAGCACACAGCGAATGCCCAGACCACCCACCACGAATTCGTCCCAACGCTGCCGGATTCGCGCCTCGGCCGCAGGACCCCGCAATGCACTACCGAGGATTGGGTAGTACCAGTCCATCGAGTAGCGGTCCTTTTCGGTGAAGGCCTCGGGGTGCGCGACGATCGCATGACCTAAGCGGCCCAACGCCAGTTCCCATTCCAGCTGCGGTTCGCCGATCAGCGCGGCAAGCGCCAGGGCGCAGCGGATGCTGTGGAATATGCTGGCGCACCCGGTCAGTAGCGCTTCCGGCAGCAGGCCTGCTTCGCTTCGGGCCCAACAGATTTCACCGTATCCGACTTGCAGGTCGATGACGAAGTCGATAGCTCGCTGCACCACCGGCCACATCGTGGCGGCGAAGGTCTCGTCGCCGGTGACCAGCACGTGGTGCCATACACCCGTGGCGATGTAGGCGCAGAAGTTGCTGTCGCTGTTGACGTCCTCGACGACGCCCGCGCGGATTTGGATGGGCCAGGAGCCATCCGGCCGCTGCATCCGACGACACCAGTCGTAGGCGGCGCGGGCCGGATCCAGCAGTCCCGCCGCAGTGAGCGCCATCGCGTTCTCCACGTGATCCCACGGATCGGTGTGACCGCCCGCAAACCAGGGAATGGCCCCCGATGGTTCCTGCGCGGCGGCAATGGAGAGCGCGGTCTGCCGGCACTGCTCGGGTGTCAAGACACCTGCGACGGCCGGCGGGTTATCCCGATGCAACTGAATACCTCGGTGACCCTGCTGTTTTCGCTGCTAGCGGCTGGGTGAAATGCGACTTGGTGAAATACAAAGCCACGCTCTTGCCGACCAGCGGATTGAGTGCCGTCTCGGCCAGCTGGGTTAACTTCGGCCGCTGCATCAAGTCCCACACCAAAAGCTTGTGGTAAGCGCTTACCACGGGATGATCGTTGTTCGATGGTCCGACTGCGCATTTCAGCCACCAGAACGCGGAGTGCAGCGCATGCGCGTGATGGGTGTGCGTGAATTTCATTCCACGGCTTGCGATTTTGTCACGCAGTGCGCTGGCCCGGTAGATGCGTACGTGGCCGCCCTCGTTGCTGTGGTACTCGTCGGACAGTAACCAGCAGACCCGCTCGGGGAACCATCGCGGCACGCTCACCGCCAGCGTGCCACCAACTTTGAGCACCCGAACCAGTTCAGCGATGGCGGCATCGTCTGCCGGGACATGCTCCAAGATTTCCGACGCGATGACGCAGTCGAACGTCTCGTCAGCGTAGGGCAGGTTGAGTGCATCACCACGAACCACCTTCGCTGATGCCGCCGCAGGCGCCTCGCCGGTCTCGGCCATCGCTCGCAGGATGGTGTCCACCGAACGCAGTTCGGCGGCATCTTGGTCGAAGGCCACAACGTCGGCGCCACGCCGATACGCTTCGAAGGCGTGCCGGCCGGCGCCGCAACCCACGTCGATCACCGTTGTCGCAGGGCCGATGCCGAGCAGGTCGAAATCAACCGTCAGCATCGTGGCTCGCCTTCGGCGCCGGCTCGGCGTGCGATCGCCCGCTGGTAGACCCGCACGGTTTGAGCGGCCACCGCTTCCCAGCTGAAGACGTTGACCGCACGGGCCCGTCCGGCGTTGCCCAGGCTGCGGCGCTTCTCGGGCGAATCGAGAAGCCTCCCGAGCGCCTGGGTCAAAGCGTCTACATCGGCGGGCGCCACTAGTTCGGCGCAAGCGCCATCCGTCCCAAGGACTTCGGGCAGCGCGCCCACCCGACTGGCGACGATCGGGGTGCCACTGGCCATAGCCTCCACCGCTGGCAGCGAAAACCCTTCGTAGAGAGAAGGAATGCACGCGACTTCGGCCGATGCGAACAATGCGGCGAGCTCGGCATCGGGAAGCCCACTGGCGATGTGGACGATGTCGGAGATCCCCAGTTCCGCGATGAGCTTGTGGGTGGGACCGTTGGTTTCCACCCTGGCGACCAGCCGCAACTCGAGGTCCCGGCTGGTACGAAGCTTGGCGACGGCGTGCAGCAGGGTGCTGACACCCTTCAGCGGAGTGTCTGCGCTGGCGATCGCCATCACGCGGCCGGGTTGGCGGGGAACCACACTCGGCTTGAACAGTTCGGTATTCACACCCAGCGGCACCACGTGCAGTTGACCGGGCGAGACGTCGAAGTCGGTAACGATGTCCGCCGACGACGACGACGAGACCGTCAGCAGATCAGGGATCTGGCGGGCCACCTGTTTTTGCATGTTGGAAAACCCATACCAACGGTGCACCAACGGTTTCCGCCACCACCGCGCAGCGGCGAGATCAAGCAACCGGTCACGCGTGATGGGGTGGTGGACGGTGGCCACCACCGGCATCCCGGCGTCGGCGATGGAGAGTAGACCGGTTCCCAGGCTCTGATTGTCATGAACGACGTCGAACTCGCCTGCCCGGTCGGCCAGCAGCCGGGCCACGCGCATCGTGAACGTCCGGGGTTCGGGAAAGCCCGCGGTCCACATGGTGGCCAGTTCCAACAGGTCGATCGAGTTACGGATCTCGCTGGGGCGTGGCACCCGGAAGGGGTCCGGCTCCCGGTAGAGATCGAGGCTGGGGACCTTGGTCAACCGCACCCGAGGATCGAGCAGTTCGGGATACGGCTGGCCGGAAAACACCTCGACTTCGTGACCGAGATCCACCAGACCGCGGCTGAGATGCCGCACATAAACACCCTGCCCGCCGCAGTGGTCCTTACTCCGGTAGGACAGCAGAGCTATTCGCATACTTGACCCTTCGCCGCCAGCGATCCATCGCGGAAAGGCGCGAAAATCATCGCAGTCAACGGGCCCGCGAACACCGCGACAGCAAACTGGACATGTGTCCAGATGATAGTTCGATCATCTAATCGATGCAAACGCAACCCTCCCATACCGCCGCAATTCGCTGCTACCGTGCGCATCGACAACGAACCGACGGGGGAGCCGCATGCGAGGCCACACGTATGCCTTGACGGCCGCAACGATAGCCGTCGCTTTGGTCGCATCAGCATGCAGCAGTTCATCCAGCTCGAGCCCTTCCAACAGCTCCAAGCCGGCCAGCTCCAGGTCGTCCGACGCCGGGACGTCGTCGCCTCAAGCTACGGCACCCACCACCACAGGCGCGACCGCAAACCTGCAAGCGCTGATTCCCACACCGGCGAACACCCAGCGGACGGACGGGCCGGACCCGCTGCAGGACGACGGTGTGCACACCCACTTCCTGGTCAACGGATCACCCACCGACGTGATGGGCGCGTACAAGTCGACGCTCGAGAATCAAGGGTGGGCACTGACCGTGGAAAGTTCGGGCGGTGGCGGCGGTGGCGGCGGCGCCACCTACACCGGGACCAACGGCACCGCCTACGGCGTGTTCACCGGCGGCGGCTACGGCAACGCGACCGACATCGATGCGTGCGCCTGGCCATCGAAGCATTCGACTTCGAAATGCGGTCAGGGCACCGGACGCTGACGACGTCGTGAGCGGCACGGGTGATTCGATTTTCAATCGCGGCCAACAGCGGCTAAAACGCGTCACCGCCGATTAGTGTCAAAGAAGTGACTCGGCAACGCCTTCCAGCAGAACTTCGCCACCGTGATCCAGAGTTCATTCGCGCTGTCTTACCCCCGCTGTGGTTGGCGGCGACGGTGTGGTTTCGAGCCGAAGTCCATGGTTTCGAGAATGTGCCCGATGAACCGGTGCTATTCGTTGGAAACCACAGCGGCGGCGGCGCCACACCCGACACGTTTGTCTTCCTGCTCGCGTACAACACCTACTTCACCGTTGAAGGTCGCCCGCTGTACGCGCTGGCGCACGACACCGTCACTGCGGCGCCGGGTATCGGTGGCCTGACCCGCAAGCTCGGTGTGGTTCCCGCCGCCAACTCCTTCGCCGAGCAGATATTCACCAGCGGCGGCTCGACGCTTGTCTATCCCGGTGGTGACGTCGAGGCACTGCGGCCCTGGCGCGACCGCAACAAGATCGTCTTTTCGGGCCGCCAGGGGTTCCTGCGGCTGGCTCACAAGTGCAACGTCAAGATCGTCCCGGTGGTGGCTACCGGTGGCCACGACACCTTGATCGTGCTCAACGACGGCCGTCGCACCGCGCAGCTGTTGCGGCTGGACAAACTCGCCCGAGTGAAGACCATGCCCATGACCCTGAGCATTCCGTGGGGTCTGTCACCGCTTCCGCTGCCGCAGTTTCCGCTGCCGGCCAAGATCCGCATGCAAGTGCTCGAGCCGGTCGACCTGCGCGAACGTTTCGGCGACGAACCGGAATGGGATCGTGCTTACGACTACGTCACGAGCGTGATGCAGGTCGGCTTGTCGAAGCTGGCCAGCAAGACCATCGTCCCGTTGGTCCGATGAGATGACCCAGACCGTCACCGTTACCCGCCATGTCCGCTGTCCGCTCAAAGAGAGCAGGGCGTTCGTCACGGACCCGCGCCGCCTGTTTCCCGAGGTCTCCACGTTCACGCGGTGCCAATTCATCAAGTCCCGCGACGACGGTGAGTTATGGGATGTCTTCATGGAGAGCGGCACCATCCAACTGGGTGGCCGCGTACTGATCACGCCACCGAAAGGCAGCCTGTTGAAGTGGCGGTCGGTACGAGGGACCAGGCATACCTTCGCGGCGCTCGTCGAACCTGACGGGGACGACAGCCGGCTCACCCTGACGTTGACGTTTTCGACCAAGGGCTTCGGCATCGCCCGGCTCAGCGAATGGCTCGGCCGAGGTCTGCTCGAGCGCAATCTCGAGGCTGCGGCAGAGGAGATTCGGCATCACCTCGAGTTCGAAAGGTAACTGAAATCTCGCTCGCCCCGGACCGGCGGACTGTAATCAACAACCCGTGTGTGATTTATTGGTAACGGATGTGCGAACGACGAGCAAACGTTTGTCGGTGGGGTTAGCACGTCCACTTCGGTTCTAGGGGTGTAGTCCGATCGTCGGTATACCGACCGGACTCATTCCAGCAAACGTCGCCTGACGTCGCCGAAGGACAACTGGAAGCCGACGACACCGATCGGAGGGACGACGTGGACTTCGCATTGGTGCCGCCGGAGATCAACTCTGCGCTGATGTACGCCGGCCCTGGCTCAGGATCGATGCTGGCTGCTGCAGCGGCTTGGGACGGCTTGGCAACCGACCTGTATTCCACAGCGTCGTTGTATGAATCGATAATCGCAGGACTCACCGCCGGGCCGTGGATCGGTCCGGCGTCGGCGGCGATGGCTGCCGCCGCAACCCCTCAGGTGGCGTGGTTGCAAGTTACCGCCGCGCAGGCCGAGCAGACGGCTGACCAGGCCAAAGTTGCGGCAATGGCCTACGAAACCGCTTTTGCCGAGACGGTGCCGCCCCCAGTGGTCGCGGCAAACCGAACCCTGCTGATGGCGCTGGTGGCGAGCAACCTTTTCGGACAGAACACACCGGCGATCGCTGTGACTGAGGCACAGTACGCCGACATGTGGGCACAAGACACCGGAGCCATGCAGGGTTACGCGGGTGCGGCCGCGACGGCGACCACGTTACCGCCGTTCTCCGAGCCTCCGGCCAGCGCCGATTCCACCGGGTTGTCGAATCAAGCCGCCGCGGTCAGTCAAGCCACCAACACCGCCGCGGGCGACGTACAGAGCACAGTCACGACGGTCCAGCAAACATTTTCCGCGATCCCCAACACGCTGTCGGGCCTCGCGAACCCGGCCGCCGTCGGCGATGCGCTGACGCCGCTGCAGGTACTGGACCTGCTGGGGGACCTGAGCAGCATCTTCGTCGACCCAGAAATCGGTACGGCGGGCGTGACCCTGGATGGCATCCTTGCGGGCGCGGCGTTGCCCTACGACATCAACGGGTACTTCGTCGGTTTGCACACCGACGACATAGTCAGTGGCTGGGCTGGATTAGAGGCGTGGCCGGGCACGGCTTCGGCCCCCCCGACTTCGTTCCCGGTAATCAACCCGGTGGGCTCGATGGCTTCGGCGGCTCTCGGCGAGGCGAACACCGTCGGAGCGTTATCGGTGCCGTCGGGGTGGACAACGGCGGCCCCCGCCTTGCGCCTGGCCGCGATGAGCTTGCCGGCCACCAGCGTCGGCGCGGCCGCAGAGGCCTCGTCCGCCGGAAGCATGTTCAGCCAGATGGCCCTCGCGGGCATGGCCGGGCGGGCAATGGCCGGCACGGTCGGTACGGGTGGTGGAGCCGGCGGCGTACGCGCTCGGGAGCGCGGCGGGGTGACCAAGCGTGAGACGGAGACGAACGAGATGACCGAGGAGACAGCGACACCACTGCAGGTTCCGGCCGGCGGCCCGATCACGAGCATTGCGGCCGAACTGCGTGAGCTGGCTTCGCTACGCGACGCGGGCATCCTCACCCAGGACGAATTCACCGAGCAGAAGCAGCGCTTGCTCCCGCACTGAATCCTGCGAGAATCTAAGGTGCCTGCCGGCAGGAGGTGCTCATGACCGACATCATCGATCAGGCGAAGACATTCAGGTTGCTCGAGCAACGGATCGCAACGACAACCAATCCGCGCCATCTCCTGATGCTTGAACGGCTACTGCAGCATGCCGCCGCGGAGGCCAAACCCGATCTGGATGCCGTCATGTCGACCCTGAGCGCCAACCCGCGCTACATCACCTGGGGCGCCCCGCCCGAGATGAGCCCGGACGGCCGTGAAGCGGTGCAGGCCTTCTACGAGGAAAGGATCGTCAAGGACGGCCTGTTCTGCCTCGAAATGGACATGGATCGCCTCATGGTCGATGACGACACGATTGTCACCGAAGGATATTTGCGCTCGGTCTACTACGGCGCTGACGCGGCGCGGCAGGGACTTCCGGCCGACGACCCGCAGGGCTTCTATTGCTCACACTGCGAATGCTGATCGTCTGGCCGTTCGACGCGGACGGGTTCATCATCGGCGAAGAAACCTACTCGGCGATTACGACGCCCGATTTCTTCAGGAAGATCGACCCGTCCGAGGTGCCGCAGAACTTCCGCGACTTCATCGACGCGCGCTAGCCGGAAATTCCGTTACTTGACCCTGTTGGCTGCGAAGGTCGCCGCCTGGGCCGTCATCCCGTTCTCGATGTAGAGAACGTGCGCCATGATGTTCCCGCCGCCGGTGCAGATCGGATCCTCGGGAGCGCACTGGCTGATCAGCTTTCCGCCGTAGAGCGGGCTGAGTGCCGGCAGCGGGCCACCGCCCCACAATGCGCTCGAGAAACCGCTGGTCGGCTCGCCGAAGTAGGCTACCGCTGCGACGTGTTGGGCGACCGCGGCCGGCATCTGCGTGCTGGCCAGATTGATCACCGTCGCGCCTTGGGAATATCCGCCCAGCACAATCTTGGTGCTGGGGCAGCTGGCCACGGTGCCCTGGATGTGAGCACTCGCATCGTCGGCACCGCTCGGCGCGCTCTGGTGGTAATCGTCGTTCGCCGGGTAGTTCACCGCGTAGACCTCAACGGAACGGCCGGCAAGATCCGCGGTGAGCAGGTCGACGAACGACTGACCCACGTTGCCGAGTCCTGGCTCCTGATGGGTCCCACGAGCAAAGACGATCGAGACGTCGGCGCAAGGGTCGGCCGAGGCGGTCGGACCCGCGATGGGCACGCTCAGCAGTGCCCACGCCGTCACGACGAAGACACCGAGTATCCGTGCAAGGCTGCGTGCAGTCATGTGCAAATCCTGGCATACAGTCGGCGGCCTCGTTGCCAGCGGCCGGTCTCAGGGCGAACCCGCACCCGGTACGTCAACACGTGCCTGCATGATCCGACCGGTCGATTCGCCCTTCATCATGCCCTCGTGGGTGGTGTCGTCGATCACCATGTAGAGGGTGCGGCCGTCGGCTCCACCGAGCGCAGGTGCGATCGCCCATCCCGTGTCGATGGTGACGCGGTGCGTCACGGCACCGCCGGCGACGACCCGGAGGAACTCGCCAGTGTCGTAACAACCGACCCAGACCCCTCCTTCGACATCGACGCACAGGCCGTCGGGGTGGCGATCCGCTCCGAGGTCGGCGAACACGGTCGGGGCGCCGAGACTGCCGTCGGGTTCGACGGGGAAGGCGAGGATCCGCAACCCATTCGTCTCGCCGACCACGAGGGTCGACTCGTTGGGCAGGAAGCCAAGTCCGTTGGGGATGGCGAGCTCGGTTGCGACGATCCGCACGGAACCGGCGGAGTCGACGAGGCCGATCTTGCCTGCGATCCCGTTCGCGGTCGGTCGGTACAGATCGACGTAGCCGCGGCCGTCGGGCGCGACAACGAGGTCGTTGGTCGACCAGGCCAGGTGACTGAGGTCGTAGGTCGCCGCCAAGTTCCCTTCACCGTCGACGTGATGGATCGCCGCTTCGAAAAGGGTTGACACGACTAGCGTTCCGTCGGGAAGCCAGCCCAGCCCAGAGGCGTGTGCAAGCTCGACCTCCACGGCGAGGTCACCGGTCTCGCCCACCGAAAACACTTTGCTTCCCGGTCCGTCGCTGAACCATAGCCGCCCGTTGTGCCACCGGGGCCCTTCGCCATAGACGAACCCATCGACGAAGGGGAGTGCCTCTATCGATATCACTCGCTGCCCCTAACTCAGAGCCGGATCGTCCACAGTGTAAGCGCGATTCGGGATCGAGGGGCCTATTGGGTAATCGAGTATTGAGGCGCGCGAATCGTACGCCGACCGCGCGAAACCGCTATTCCAATCAGTCGCTACCGGACTACAGTTTAAAGCGATGCATCGCACGTGGACCTGGACATTCGAGCTCCCACCAGATCAACTCTGGCCGTTGCTGGCCGACACCAACCGGTTCAACGAAGCTTTGGGCCTGCCGCCCTACACACTTGAAGAGACGCCGCGATCCAATGGCACGGTCCTGCGCCGGGGTCGGGGCAAGGGTGCGGGCTTCGCACTGGAATGGGAGGAAAAGCCGTACGAGTGGATCTCGGGTCGACACTTCCGCCAGTCGCGCGTGTTCAGCAAAGGACCATTTCGCCGCTTCGGCCCAGCAGTCGATCTCGAGCCGGCCGGCAACGGGGGATCACGCGTCACGTATGTGCTCGAATGGGAACCGCTGACCATGGCCGGCCGCGTATTCGGTGCACGGCTCGCGGCCCAGGCGGGCGAGAACGTGGCCAGGCGCGTCCAAGAAGTAGTCGCGTTTGCGTCCAAAGACCAAGCGCCCGAACGCCTGACACCGTTCGTACTGCCGGAGCCGAAGCTGCCCCAGGGTGCGCGGGAGCGGGCCACAGCGTTGGCGCGCGAAATAGACCGCAGCGCTTACGGAAACGGCCTCGGCGGCCGGCTCGCGGACCTCGTGCTGCACGGCATGGCCGCCGACCTCGCCCGCATCCGGCCCAAGTGCCTGGCCCGGGAGCTCGGTGTGCCACCGCGCGCCGCGATCGAAGCCTGCCTAACCGGGGTGAAGGCCGGACTACTCGGCATGAAGTGGGATGTGTTGTGCCCCAACTGCCGCGGAGCCGCGGCCAGCTTCGCTACGCTCGCCGATCTGCCCCGCGGCGCGCACTGTTCGTCGTGCAACGTCGATTACGGCCGCGACTTCGAGCGCAATGTCGAGCTGACCTTTGCGCCGGCCCCGACGGTGCGCCCATTGCCGGTGGGCAATTTCTGCCTCTCCGGCCCGTTGGCGACCCAGCACGTCGCCGTACAGGTATTGCTGAGCCCGGGGGAGCGGCGCACGGTAGCCGTTGACCTGCCGCCCGGTTCGTATCGGCTGCGCACCCTGCATCCCGGCGGCGTCGTCGACCTCGAGTACGAATCCGGGGCTTTCCCCGGCCTCCGCATCACGGAGTCAGGTGTGGAACTGCTGCAGGCGGGCGACCGAACCAACGAGGCCGGAAGCGTGACGTTCGTCAACGAGGCCGGATTCGAGTTGGCCGCCGTCATCGAGGAACGCACCTGGACGCGGGACGCCCTGGTTGCACCGGAAGTGATCTCCCTACAGGCGTTTCGCGACTTGTTTGCCGAGGCGACGCTGCGGCCGGGTGACGACGCCGGCGTCACCCAGGTCGCGCTGCTGTTCACCGACCTGCGCGGCTCGACGGCGCTGTACGAGCGGGTCGGCGACGCCACCGCCTACAACTTGGTGCGCGAGCACTTCACGCTGCTCGCGGCGATAGTGCGCGAACACGACGGGGCAGTGGTCAAAACGATCGGCGACGCGGTGATGGCCTCGTTCGACGATCCCGCGCAAGCGGTGCGCGCGGCGCTGGCCATGCAGGCAGGGATCGCGTCGTCGGCACACGGGGGCGAGGATCTCGTGCTGAAGGTTGGCGTCCACGCCGGTCCCAGTGTGGTCGTGACATTGAACGACCGCCTCGACTACTTCGGCTCTACAGTCAACATGGCTGCGCGCCTACAAGGTCAGAGTGCCGGCGAGGATATTGTGCTGTCGCAGGCCATCGCCGCCGATCCTGCGGTGCAAGAGATACTGGCCGGCGTGCCAACGCGCGCGGAAACGGTTGCACTCAAAGGTTTTACCGAACCTGTCGGCTTCATGCGCCTGCTGAGTACGGCACCTGGCCGAGAACGCGAAGACGCAAACACGTAGCGAGATAAGGGGTGCGAAAAATGTGGACAACGGTTTGCCGTTTGATATCGATTGCCGCGATGACGTTGGCGCCGATGGCAATCGTGACGGCTGTGTCACCGGGGGTGAGTTCGGCGCAATGCGCGGGCGGCGAATGGTGGGATCCCACGGGCAAGGTATGCCGACCCCTCGGGGTCGGGCCACAGCCCCTCGCGTGTGAGGCCGGCCAATGGTGGGATCCGACGGCCAACGTATGCCGCCCCCTGGGCGTGGGACCACAACCACTGGCCTGCGAAAGCGGTTGGTGGTGGGATCCGGGCTCCAATACCTGCCGGCCGCCGGTGGTGCCGCCGGCCGAGTAACCGAGGCGCGCTAGGTCGGCGGGAAACCACCCGTCGCCACCGGACCCCACCGGCGCGGGGTCACTCGGATCAAACACTTGCCCTGGTCGAGCATTGCGCGGCGATAGTCCTGCCAATCCGGATGCTCGCCAGCAATGGCGCGGTAGTAGTCGACTAACGGTTCGACTGCCTCGGGCGCATCGAGTACCTCTGCGTCACCATCGAGCTGCGCATAGGCGCCGTTGAATTCATCGGACAACACCACCACGCTCGCCTTCGGGGTGCGTCGGATGTTGACGCTCTTGGCGCGCTGGGGGTAGCTAGCCACGACCACCCTGCCCGCTGCGTCGACTCCGCCGGTCACCGGCGAACTCTGCAGCGATCCATCTGCGCGAAAAGTGGTCAACACCATCCGGTGCCGCGGCCGAATGAAATCCAGCAACTCGGATAATTCCACGACGTCGGCGGTCGCGATTTTAGGAGCCATCAGACCAACGTAACCCGGCTCGAAGCACACCTCTGGCCAGACGCCTATCCTGTCCCGAGTGGCCGAGTCGACCTTGCAAACAACTACGGCAACATCCGCGGCGGAGTTGCGCAGCCGCCTTGACGGTCTGACCATCCGTGACGCCGCACGCCTTCGCAAACGCATACAGAACCTTCGCGGCGCACGACCCGAGAAGCTCCAACAGCTCGCCAACCAGATCGCCGCCGCCGAAACCCTGATCAGCGGCCGACAATCCGCCGTTCCCGAAATCAGCTACCCCGACCTGCCGGTCAGCGAGCGGCGGGACGATATCGGTGCGGCGATACTCAATCACCAAGTGGTCGTCGTCGCCGGAGAAACCGGCTCGGGGAAAACCACCCAACTGCCCAAGATCTGTCTCGACATCGGCCGTGGTGTCCGCGGCACGATCGGGCACACCCAACCCCGGCGGCTGGCCGCCCGTACGGTCGCGCAACGAATCGCTGATGAGTTGCACAGCCCGCTCGGCGACACGGTCGGCTACACGGTGCGCTTCACTGACCAAATCAGCGACCGCACGCTGATCAAGCTGATGACCGACGGCATTCTGCTCGCCGAGATCGAGCGCGACCGCCGCCTGCTGCGCTACGACACCCTCATCCTCGACGAGGCCCACGAACGCAGCCTCAACATTGACTTCCTGCTGGGATACCTTCGCGAGCTGCTGCCGCGGCGACCCGACCTGAAGGTGATCGTGACATCTGCGACGATCGAACCACAGCGTTTCGCAGCGCATTTCGGCGGTGCGCCGATTGTCGAGGTGTCCGGGCGGACATATCCGGTGCAGATCCGCTATCGCCCGCTGGAAGTTCCGGTGGACGCGGGCGCCCGGAACGATTCCAGCGATCCCGACGACCCCGACCACGAAGTCGTCCGCACCGAGACCCGCGATGAGATCGAGGCGATCGTCGACGCCATCGACGAACTGGGTGCGGAACCGCCCGGCGACGTCCTGGTCTTCCTCTCCGGCGAGCGCGAAATCCGTGACACCGCAGAGGCATTGGCCGACCTTCAGCACCGTCCGCTGCCCATCGAGGTGCTTCCGCTCTACGCCCGGCTACCGACTGCCGAGCAGCAGAAGGTGTTTTCACCCCATACCGGACGCCGTGTCGTGCTGGCGACCAATGTCGCCGAGACATCACTGACCGTGCCCGGCATCCGCTATGTCGTCGACCCGGGCAACGCCCGCATTTCGCGCTATAGCCGCCGCTTGAAGGTGCAGCGGTTGCCGATCGAACCGATCTCGCAGGCCTCTGCCTCACAGCGAGCCGGCCGCTGCGGCCGAGTGGCGCCAGGTGTCTGCATTCGCCTCTACTCCGAGGAGGATTTCGCCGCCCGCCCGCGCTACACCGAACCGGAGATACTGCGGACGAACCTGGCCGCGGTGATCCTGCACATGGCGGCGCTGCAGCTCGGCGATATCGAGAATTTCCCGTTCCTGGATCCGCCAGACCGACGCAGCATCCGCGACGGCGTGCAACTGCTGCAAGAACTCGGTGCCTTCGATCAGCATGGGGCGATCACCGACGTCGGCCGCCGCCTTGCGCGGTTACCCGTCGATCCCCGCCTGGGCCGGATGATCTTGCAGGCGGAGGCTGAGGGATGTGTGCGCGAGATGTTGGTACTGGTTGCGGCTCTGACCATTTCCGACCCGCGGGAGCGGCCCACCGATCGTGAGGAGGCCGCCCGTGCGCAACACGCCCGATTCGCCGACGAGCACTCCGACTTCATCGCCTACCTCAACCTGTGGCGCCACCTGCGCGAGCAACGAAAAGAATGGTCCGGAAATGCTTTTCGACGAGAGTGCCGCAACGAGTTCTTGCACTACCTGCGCATCCGGGAATGGCAGGACCTGGTCGGGCAGCTTCGCAGCATCTCCCGCGACCTAGGCATTCTCGAGTCTGATGAGCCGGCCGACCCCGCCCAGATACACGCGGCGTTGCTCGCCGGGTTGTTGTCGCACGTGGGCATGCGCCGCGAGGATGGCCGCGAGTATCTGGGCGCACGCAATGCACGGTTCGTCCTGGCGCCTGGCTCGGTGCTCACCAAGCGGCCGCCGCGGTGGGTCGTCGTCGCGGATCTGGTGGAAACCAGCCGCCTGTACGGACGCATCGCCGCCCGCATCCAGCCCGAAATCGTCGAGCGGGTCGCGGGCGATCTTGTGCAGCGCAGCTACAGCGAACCGCACTGGGACGCCAAGCGCGGGGAGGTCATGGCCTACGAACGCGTGACGCTGTACGGCCTGACGCTGGCTGCGCGCCGCCGCGTCGGATACGCCGCGGTCGAACCGGCCGTCGCGCGGGAGTTGTTCATTCGGCACGCACTCGTGGAAGGCGATTGGCACACCCGCCACCGATTCTTTCGCGACAACACCCGGCTGCGCACGGATCTCGAGGAGCTGGAGGAGCGGGCGCGTCGCCGCGACCTGCTCGTTGGCGATGACGAGGTCTACGCGCTGTACGACGCCCGCATCCCCGGCGATGTCGTTTCCGCGCGGCACTTCGACGGCTGGTGGAAGAAGCAGCGGCACCAAACGCCGGACCTGCTGACATTCACCCGTGCCGAACTGCTGCGCGCCAGCAAGACTCCAGCCACCGGCGATCGCCCGGACACCTGGCAGACGGGTGACGCCGAACTGCCCCTGACGTACCGGTTCGAACCCAGTGCCGCCGACGACGGTGTCACGGTGCATATACCGATCGACGTTCTTGCCCGGCTCGGTGGCGACGAATTCGCCTGGCAGGTCCCAGCGCTGCGCGAGGAACTCGTCACCGCACTCATTCGCTCACTGCCAAAAGACTTGCGGCGCAACTTTGTTCCGGCGCCCGACACCGCCCGGGCGGTGCTGACCGGCATCGACCCGGCCGGTGAGCCGTTGCTGGAGGCGTTGCGACGCGAATTGCGCCGTCGCACCGGCGTTGTGGTGCCGGTCGACGCGTTCGACCTGGACAAGTTGCCGCCGCATCTGCGAGTGACATTTGCGGTCGAATCCGCCGACGGCACTGAGGTCGCGCGAGGCAAGGACCTGCACGCGCTACAGGAGGGCCTCGCGGCGCCGGCTCGGCAGGCCGTCGCCCACGCGGTCGCCGGCGAGCTGGAACGAACGGGACTGCACAGCTGGCCCGAGGACCTCGCCGAACTGCCGCGGGTCGTTGAACGCTCGGTCGGGGGACGCGCCGTGCGCGGCTTTCCCGCCTTGCTCGACACAGGAACCGCCGTCGACCTGCGCGTGTTCACCACCCCTTCAGAACAGGGGAGCGCCATGGGCCCGGGCTTGCGACGATTGCTGCGGTGCAGTGTCGCTTCACCGGTCAAAGCGGTTGAGCGGCAGCTAGATGCGCGAACACGCCTGATTCTGGGCACCAACCCCGGCGGGTCTTTGACCGCGCTGCTCAACGACTGCGCCGACGCCGCGACGGACACTCTGGTACCGGAACCGGTGTGGACCCGCGACGAGTTCGCGGTGCTGCGCGATCGGGTAGGCAAGGCGCTGGTGTCGACGACCACCGAGATTGTGAGCGGCGCCGAGAAAGTGTTATCCGCCGCGGGTGAAGTGCAACTCCTGCTGCCTGCCCAGCCACCGCCTGCACAGGGCCAGGCGATCTCCGACATTCGGGCACAGCTCGACCGGCTGTTGCCGCCCGGATTCGTGACGGCCACGGGGCCCGCGCATCTTGGCGACCTCATCCGCTACCTGGTCGCGATCCACCGTCGCCTGGACAGGCTGCCCCACGCGATCCAGGCCGACCACGAACGGATGCAACGGGTGCACGCAGTGCAGGACGCCTACGACGAACTTGTGTGCACGTTGCCGTCTGTTCGGCGGACGGCGGCCGACGTCCGCGAGATCGGCCGCCAAATCGAGGAACTGCGGGTGAGCCTGTGGGCCCAACAACTCGGCACACCGCGTCCGGTCAGCGAACAGCGCATCTACCGCGCGCTCGACGCCGTGCGCGACCGGTGACCCTGGTCGATTC
>JAVROG010000087.1:0-4323 GCA_032162865.1 Mycobacterium sp.
AAGGACATCTTTGATCTCTACGGCTACAACGCGGTGGTGCATGTGTTGTCGGCCAGCGGGATTCGCAAGAACACCCGCTACGTATTGCGAGTGGCCACCGACGGCGAAGCGCTGGCACGTCAGACCGGGCTGCTCGACATGCGGGGGCGTCCGGTGCGGGGCCTGCCGGCGCAGGTCGTCGGCGGGAGCATCGCTGACGCCGAGGCTGCGTGGCGAGGAGCCTTCTTGGCGCACGGGTCGTTGACCGAGCCGGGCCGTTCCTCGGCGCTCGAGGTCAGCTGCCCCGGCCCGGAGGCCGCGCTCGCGCTCGTCGGTGCGGCCCGTCGACTGGGGGTCAGCGCGAAGGCCCGCGAGGTGCGCGGCGCCGACCGCGTGGTGGTGCGCGACGGCGAGGCCATCGGTGCCCTGCTGACCAAGATGGGAGCCCAGGACACCCGGCTGATCTGGGAAGAGCGCCGCCTGCGTCGCGAGGTTCGGGCGACGGCCAATCGGCTCGCCAATTTCGACGATGCCAATCTGCGTCGCTCGGCACGCGCGGCGGTGGCCGCGGCGGCCCGCGTCGAACGTGCGCTGGAGATACTCGCCGATACGGTGCCCGAGCATCTCGCCACGGCCGGCAGGCTGCGCGTCGAGCACCGGCAGGCATCGTTGGAGGAACTCGGTCGGCTGGCTGACCCGCCGATGACGAAAGATGCTGTGGCAGGCCGTATTCGGCGCCTGTTGTCGATGGCCGACCGAAAAGCGAAGGTGGACGGCATTCCCGACACCGAGTCAGCGGTGACCCCAGACCTGCTGGAAGACGCGTAGCCGCGCGCGCTGGAAATTGTCGGGGGTTGCTGGCTTCGTTCAGTGGACGAGGGCTACGGTCGTGGGATGAAACGGCTCTCGAGTGTTGATGCGGCGTTTTGGTCTGCGGAAACCGCAGGCTGGCACATGCACGTTGGTGCGCTGGCGATCTGCGACCCCACCGACGCGCCCGACTACAGCTTCCAGCGACTCCGTGAACTGTTGATCGAGCGGCTGCCGGAGATCCCGCAACTGCGGTGGAAGGTGACCGGCGCCCCCCTCGGTCTGGACCGGCCCTGGTTCGTCGAGGACCAGGAACTCGACATCGACTTCCACGTGCGTCGCATCGGCGTTCCCGCGCCCGGCGGGCGGCGCGAAGTCGACGAGCTCGTCGGTCGGCTGATGTCGTACAAACTGGACCGCTCCCGGCCACTGTGGGAGCTGTGGGTCATCGAGGGCGTCAAAGGCGGCCGAATCGCCACCCTGACCAAGATGCACCACGCCATCGTTGACGGCGTCTCCGGTGCCGGACTCGGTGAAATCCTGCTGGACATCACGCCCGAACCGCGACCACCGCAAAAGGAGACCGTCGGGTTCGTGGGATTCACGATCCCGGGCTTTGAGCGGCGTGCCATCGGCGCGCTGATCAATGTCGGCATCATGACGCCCTTTCGCATCGCCCGGCTGATGGAACAGACCGTGCGGCAGCAGATCGCGGCTTGGGGTGTCACCAAGCCGTCGGGCTACTTCGATGCACCCAAGACCCGATTCAATGCAACCGTTTCGCCGCACCGGCGCATTACCGGCACCCGAGTCGAGCTGGAGCGGGTCAAGACCGTCAAGGACGCCTTCGGGGTCAAGCTCAACGATGTCGTGCTCGCGCTGGTCGCCGGGGCGGCCCGCGAGTATCTGCTGAAGCACGACGAGCTGCCCTACAAGCCGCTGATTGCCCAGATTCCGGTATCCACCCGTACCGACGAATCGAAGTCCAACGTGGGCAACCAGATCAGTTCGATGACGGCATCTCTGGCCACCCACTTGGAGGACCCGGCCGAGCGACTCAGGGCCATTCACGAAAGCACCCAGAACGCCAAGGAGATGGCGAAAGCACTCTCCGCGCACCAGATCATGGGGCTCACCGAGACCACACCGCCCGGACTGCTGCAGTTGGCTGCCCGTGCCTACACGGCCAGCGGTTTGTCACACAACTTCGCACCCATCAACCTGGTCGTCTCCAATGTCCCGGGTCCGCCCATGCCGCTCTACATGGCCGGCGCCAAACTGGAATCGCTGGTTCCGCTCGGGCCGCCGGTGATGGATGTCGCGCTGAACATCACCTGCTTCTCGTATACGGAATACCTGGACTTCGGTTTCGTGACGACACCTGAGGTGGCCAACGACATCGACGACATGGCGAAAGCCATCGAGCCGGCGCTGAAAGAACTGGAACGCCTCGCCGAAGCGCTATAGCCCCGGAACCTCATAGCAGCCGCAGAGCGCTAACGACCAGGCGGATTCGTCACATACACCCAAGACAAAAACTTGGCGACGGCGTCGGCACATTTATGTGCGCGCGGCGAGCCGAAAATGTCGAACGCGTGCTGGGCGTTGGGCAATTCGGCGTAGGCCACTGGGGACTTTGACACCGAACGCAACTCTTCGACGAACTCCCGTGCTTCCTCGACCGGGATGAGCGAGTCATCGGTTCCGTGCAGGACGAAAAATGGTGGTGCGTCGGCCCGTACGTGTCGGATCGGCGAGGCGTCCAGGTAGATGTCCCGGTGCGTGCTGAGTTTCCGTTTGACCACCAGCTTTTCGAGCATCTCGACGAACTGTGCGCGTCCCGGTGCCTCGGTGGAGAACCAGTCGTAACGACCGTAATAAGGGACAGCTGCGACCACCGACGTGTCGGACTCTTCGAAGCCCGGCTGGAACATGGGGTCGTTTGGGGTCAGCGCCGCCAACGCGGTCAAATGTCCACCGGCCGAACCACCGCTGATCGCAACGAAATTCGGATCGCCGCCGTACGCCGCGATATTCTCCTTGATCCACGCCAGTGCACGCTTGACGTCGACGATGTGGTCGGGCCAGTTGTGCACCGGTGCCACCCGGTAGTTCATCGCAACACATACCCAGCCTTGCGAAACCAGATGACTCATCAAGGGATACGCCTGGGGACGGCGCCAGCCGATCATCCAGGCGCCCCCGGGCACCTCGAGCATCACCGGTGCCTTGCCGTTGCGGTCCAGGTCGCGGCGACGCCAGATGTCGGCCAGGTTGGCCCGCCCATGCGGGCCGTACGAGACAATGTTTTCCTTTGCGACGAAACGCCGTCGGGCCATGGTGGTGCGCAGCGGCGGATTGCGTCGCCCCCGTTGGTTGGGCTCCATCGGTAGGTCAGTCAGCTCGTCGGTGAAATCCGGCCCGAGCTGATCGGTCAGGCTCGCTTCCAGTACCGGGCCCGGGGTGACGAAGCCGCGGTAGCCAATCACGCCCAGCATCGCCCAGGACGCGGCCGTCAGACCTAGTGCAACCTTCCCTTTGGGCCCGGCGAAATCACCGCGTCGCCCGCGACGTACGGCGTCGAATACCGAGACGGCGCCGTATACGCCAGGAACTTCCGACGCCGGCCACCCGAACCAGAACACCGTAGGCGAGGCGTAGGGGTTACGGGTGAGGGGGTGTAATCCGTTGGCCGCGTTGATAATTTCCGCCACCGCGCGAACGAGCGGCCGGGGACGGCGCAGCTGCTGCAGTACCCGTCGGGCATTCATGAATCGCTCACCCGCGCCTTGAGCTCGTTGCGCAGGATCTTGCCGGTGCTGCCGCGGGGTAACTCGTCGAGCACCGTGATCCCGCGCGGCACTTTGTAATTGGCCAGGTTTTCGCGAACGTGCTGCTTGAGGGTTTCCTCGGTGGCCGAGCCGCCAGGTTCCAGCACCACAAATGCCGCCAGCCGCTGACCGTACTGCTCGTCGTCGACTCCGATCACCGACGCCTCCGTCACCTCGGGGTGAGCCGCCAGGGTCTTCTCTACCTCGATCGGATAGACATTCTCTCCGCCGGAGACGATCATCTCGTCGTCGCGGCCCACCACAAACAATCGGCCGTTCTTGTCCAGATATCCGACGTCGCCCGACGACATGAAGCCGGCGTGAAAATCTTTAGACTTGCCGGATGTGTAACCGTCGAATTGGGTGTCGTTGCGGACGTAGATCGTGCCGGTTTCGCCCGTGGGCAGTTCGTTGAATTCCGAGTCCAGGATTAGGATTTCGGTTCCACCCGCCGGTTTGCCTGCGGTGTCCGGGGCCGCGCGCAGGTCCTCCGGCGTGGCGGTGGCGATCATCCCGGCCTCGGTGGCGTTGTAGTTGTTGTAGATGACGTCGCCGAACTGATCCATGAAGGCGGTCACCACGTCGGGTCGCATCCGCGAGCCGGACGCCGCGGCAAACCGCAATGACCTTCCGCTGTAGCGCTTTCGGACGTCATCGGGCAAATCCATGATGCGGTCGAACATCACCGGCACCACTGCCAGGC
>JAVROG010000088.1:0-5880 GCA_032162865.1 Mycobacterium sp.
GGGCGTGCGCCGGGTCCAGGTCCGCGAACGA
Organism: Mycobacterium sp.; assembly: GCA_032162865.1. Taxonomy (GTDB): domain Bacteria; phylum Actinomycetota; class Actinomycetes; order Mycobacteriales; family Mycobacteriaceae; genus Mycobacterium. The sequence goes on from JAVROG010000088.1 coordinate 32, forward strand.
CCCGTTGTGTTCGGCGGAAAAGCAGATCACCTCGCAGCGACCGTGCCCGGCCCGCTGCTCGAAGCTGGACATGAACCCGTCACCGCCGAGCGGAGGCGCTGAAACATGGCCGGCCAGACTGGGGAACCGATTCTCGAAGACGACGACGTCGTAATCGGCGGCGGGCACCTCGCTGGTCAGTCCGGTCGGTCCAGGACACAGCGGGCACCGCTCGGGCGGCGGCTTGTACGTGCGGTCCTGGCGCTGGGCGGCGACGATCACCCACTGACCGGTAGTTCGGTCGTACCGCAGATGCGAAGGGGCGGGGTCACGTTCGGGCAACGGCCGACGATCCGGCACCGGCGCCGGGACGTGCCCGGGCAACGCGAAGAACAACAGTTCACGCCCGTCGGCCAAAGTCCACCGCGTCGGCGCCGTCAACGGTGATCCCCGCCTCAGGACCGCACTGCGGACACGAACCCGCTCTCGGTTTCCGCCGCGCGTCCCGCGGCCACCCCCAACGCCGTGGCCCCAACGCTCTCGGTGATCTCCCAGATGTCGTTATCGGTCCTCGCCACGCCCACGTCCTCCCACTAGCCGGCACACCAGTGTCGACACTACGTGGGTCTGGGGGTGGGTCTGGGGGTGGACATTGACGGGATTCAACCGGCCGGCGCCAGCATCTTCTTCCACCCCTCGTCTCCGACTTCGCTCGAATTCGCAACGGAATACACCGCACCGTCGGGTCCCACGATTACGCCACTGCGCAAGTCGTAAGTTGCGGTCGGGACATAGATGCAGGGATTTGGTTGCTGTCCATTGCAGCGGACCGTGCCCGACCCCGGTCGCTGCAATGGATCGCTAACCGGCGGCGGTGTGCCCGGCAGCCGATCTGCGGGTAGCGGATTGAGGCCGTTGTTGACCGAGGGTGCCGGGATCACCTGACCGGGCTTCACTGGCTGGTCGCAGCGCGCGGCGGGCGCGGGACAAGTTAGGAGTTGATTCGGATCTCCGTACCAGGGGTTGGTACCCAGCGGCACATAGGGCTCGTTGCTGCGGCACTCCCGCGGAGTCGCCGCCCGCTTGCCGGGCACGTCCACACACGGATAGTTGCGCGCGCCACGAACCACGTTCGACGCATCCATCGGGATCTTGCAGTAGGTGCCGCTCGGTAGCGGCGCGGTACTGGTGTCAGCGGGTGCCCGCCACTCTGACGCCGACAGGAAGCCAGTCAGACACGGCGGGGGTTGGTTAAAAGCCAAGGCGCCGACGCCAAGTGACGCTTGGCCGGGAAATTCTGAAGTGACCGACTGGGCGACCGCGCCGGACTGTGGCAAGAACACCAACGCCTGCTCAACGCCATTGTGATAACGCTTGAGCATGTCGATCACGACCTCGAGATTGGCCAGCGTCTGCGGCAACGACTGCCCCACTTCGCCGAACGTTGCGTTGACCTGTTCGGCGGTCGGCGCCGCGTTCGCCAGAATGCGACGGACCGCTTGATCCTGCATCGCGGTCTGCGCGGCCAAGGTGTTGAGATTGGCGGCCCAGCGCCCGATATCGTCACCCGAATTAACCTGACTGTCGATGATGGGCGCCGAATGCACGATGATGTCGTCGATGTCGTCCATGCTGCCCCTGACGTCGTGGGCGATCGCCTGAGCCCCGTCGACCAGGCGCCGAAGCGACGGCCCAAGCCCTCCGACAGCGAGTGACGTCTCGTGCAGCAGCGACCCGATCTTGTCCTTAGGCAGCACCGCCAAGCCCCGGTTGGCGGCATCGAGCGCCGGGCCGATCTGGCTGGGGACGGTACTTCTGGTGATCGTCTGCCCATTGTGGAAATACGGCCCGCCCTTGCGAGTCGAAACCAGGTCAACGAACTGCTCACCGACCGCCGATACCGAGTGCACATTGGCCGACGAATCGATCGGGATTTGGTAGCCGGTGTCGATGCTCATCGTTGCCCGCACGCCGCGCTCGTATGGTTCGACGTCTGTGACGGTCCCTATGGTGATCCCCCGATAGGTAACGTTGGCGGTTCGATACAAGCCGCCAGACTGCGGCAATTCGACATACAGCGTGTATCGACCGATGCCGACAAGACTGGGCACCCGCAGGAAGTACCAGCACAGCACCACGACCGCCGCTACCGCCAACACCACAAACAACACAAGTTGGGTTCGGATGAGGCGGGTCAGCATTTCTCACTCGCCCCTTTCCACCAGCGGTCCCCCTGGCGCGTCGTTCGGGTTCGGCGTGTAGCGGACATCCGGGACCATGGTTTCTGGATCCCGCCCCCACGACTGCTCGATTGCCCGCAGCATTCCCGACAGTCCAGTTCCGCTCAGCAGCGCGTTATCGAGACTGGACAGCGTCAGGTCGAACGCGGCCGAGATGTTGATGTAGTCGCCGCGGATCAACTTGGAAACACTGTCGATGTTGAACGGCGCTGTGAGGCCCAACCTCAACGCGTCGACGAGATACGGCGCGGCCCGGCCGAGTTGCTTGAGTGGTCGCTGCAGTGCCAATAGATTTCGGTAAAGGTCACGCCGGGCCTCGGTCAGCGTCCGATTGGCGACGTCGCTGAACCGTCCCAGAGATTCGGTAGCGTCTGCGAACAGATCACGGGTGTCTGCGAAATGCTCTATCAGCGGTGGAATTTCGGTGAGCACCCGATCCAGGGTTTCGTTGCGGTGCGCGATGGTGGTCAGCAATTGATTTGTGGAGTCGATCGCGCGGGTGAGGCTTCCACTTTGACGGTTCAGTTCAGCGGCGAATGTGTCTATCCGCGTGAGGAATTCGCGGATCTGGTCGACGTGACCGTCCAAGATCGCGAGGATCTCGGTCTGAATGAGTTCGAGGTTCGGGATGCCGCCGCCGTTGAGGATAACCGCGACGCTGGCTAACGTCCGTTCCACGGTGGGGTAGGCCGACGAGCTCTTCAGACCGATGGTGTCCCCGCTTCGCAACGGCTGCGGCGACCCGTTGGGAGGCGCGGCCAGTTCGACGTGTTGCGTGCCCAGCAGGCTCGTCTGGCCGATCTTCGCGGTCGCGTTTCGTGGCAGCTGCACGGTCGGATCGAGATCCAGTGTCAGGATCGCGGTCCAGTTATCCAGCCGGATGTCCCGCACCGTGCCGACCCACACGTCGGCTACCCGTACCCGGCTGTTCGTATTCAGCGCCAGCGAATCCGCTAGCTGCACATACACCGTCATGCGATCCGAACCCGTGCCACGGCCCACTGGCAGCGGGACGTTGGCGATACCGCGCCAATCGCACGAAGTCAACAACCCTGACGCCAGCAAAGCGGCCAGCACAAAAGCCAATCCGCGGCGCCCGCCGCCTACGATCAGTCGCATCACTGCTGTCACCGTCCCGCTGCAGGTTGTGAGAACCCCGGCGGCGCAGGGGGATTGGATTCGTCATAGGCGTTCGGCGATCCGGGCAGATTGGTCCCCGGCGCCGGCGGCGCGATGTCCGGACCGCCCATGAGCTCGGCCAGTGATTGCGCGGTCAACATGTTCGCTGTAAGCGACTGGACCTGCACCCCCTGCATGCCGGGCGCGACAACCCAGCCCGGCTCGGAGTTGCGATGCGAAAACGGCGTGTCCCGCGAAAAGATCCCGGGAACGGTCGTGTCCTTGTACCCGGGCGGCGGGCGCAGTCGCTCCTCGGAGTAGGCCACCTCCTTGGGCAAAGTGGCCGCATTGCTGAAGAAGTTGGTGCCGAACGGCAGGTAGTTGAATTTGATGGCGTCCAGGACCGGCGCCAGATACTGCGCGCACAGTTCGGCGGAATCCTGGTAGCCCAGTCGGCTCCCGGCCTGGATGGCACCGCACAAGAATTGGATCGGGTTCGCAAAATCCGGGAACTCAAACAAGCCGACCAGCGAACTGTGCACCGGGTAGTAGAGGTTGTTGAAATTGGCCGCGAAGGTAGGGAGCACGTGCAACGCGGTTTCCAAACCATCCCGCGGTTCTGGTTGCAGGATCGCGGTGGTCGCCTCAGCGAGGTTGTTGACGTCGTGCACCAGCACGGATTTGTTGTCGCCGATGAACTTTCGGGCGGTGGCGAGTACGTCGTCGATCCGCTTGACCATGTCGGCGAGGTCATTGTCGGATTTGGTGTACCAGTCGGTGAATTCGGCTAGGTCGTCGTTGAGTTCGACGAACTGCTGATCGTTCTGGTAGAGCGCCCTGACAAACTGCGCGAGGCTGTGCGTGATCCCCACGAAGTCCCCTCTGCCCTCGTTCAGCGCGCTCAACGCTTCCGACAGACCGTTCAACGTGTCGTGGATCTGTTTGCCCTTGTTAGCCAAGTTGTCCCCGGCCGCTTCGAGGACGTCGCCGAACGGCCCCTTCGGCTGCTGCGCAGTCGGACCGAGGTCTCGCAGCAGGCCGTTTATCGACTCGCGCAGCTGATCCCACTCGACGGGAACCCGGGTGCGCTCGATGGGGATCACTGCGCCGTCTTTCAGGACCGCCCCGCCGGTGTAGGGCGGTGCCAGCTGTATGGTGCGCGAGGCCACCAGACTGGGATTCAGGATCGATGCGGTGGCGTTCGCGGGCACCTGGTAGTCGTTGCTGTAGTGCAACGTGACCCGCATCTGGTCGCCGTCCGGTTCGATCTTGTCGATCGCACCGACCCGCACCCCCATGATCTGAACTTTGTCGCCCGGATACAGCGCGAGGGTCTCCGGAAAATACGCGATCAGAGTGTTGTTGCTCAGTTTTCGGTAGAGCTGCACCCCGACGAACACGGCAGTCACCACCAGAATCGACACCAACGCACCGCCGAGGAACACTCGGCGCGACACCTTCGGCAGGCGGATGCTGCGAATGTCGAAGATGGTGCTCATCAGCTGCTACCTCCCGTGCGTGCACCCGGAGGCGCGGACGTCGGCAGTGGCACCGGCGAGCCGGGAACTTCCGGCGGCGCCTCGCCCGGCCGACCTGCACTGGGCACACCCGGCAGGTGCGGCGTTCCATTGGGGTTCGGCGGCGACCCCTGGACGTCGAGCGGCACCGGGAAGCCGCCCAGGACGGGCCCGAACGGCCCCTGATCGACCATCGAGCAAGGCAACGGATTTCCAGGTCGCGGCAGGCCGTCCGCTGGCGGCGTATACGAACACGGTGAACCTGGCGGGACGGCCGGTTGCGGATGATCCGGCGTGCCCTCGAGTACCCGCGGCGCCGGTGGCGGTGCGCCATTGGGAAACCGACGGCCGTTCGGGTCGGGGAACCGGAATTCCGGCAACCCGGCATCGCGCCAAAACTCCTGCGGGTCGATGCCCCGTTTCTTGAACGCCGCGTCAACCCACGGCTGAATTATCTGGGAGGGCAGCAGATTGACCACCATCGCCTTGAAGAAGGGCCCCGAGCCAACGGCCTCCGTCAGGGGTGCGGTATACCTGCTGAGCAGCACCAGCACCTCGCCCAGTTCTTTCTTACGTTTCACCAATTCGTCAGTGACGGTGCTCAACTCCTGCAGCAGCCGGCCGAGGTTGGGGTTTTCCTTGAGCAGACCGGAAACCTGGGTCGACACCGCCGTTACGTTGGTCAGCAGGACCTTCAGCGCCCGGCTGCGTTGCTTGAAGGCGGCCAGCAGGGTCTTGGCATTGACCAGCAGACCGTTGACTTGCCCGCTACGGTCACCGAGCACGCGCGCTACCTTGTTGGCGTTCGCCACCAGTTGCTTGATCTGTTCGCCGCGCGTTCCAATCGTGTCTGAGAACGCCTTGATCCCGTCGAGGGCCGCACTCAGATGCGGAGCAGTCTGATCGAAGGTTTCCGACAATACGTTCAGCGAACGTTTGACGGCGTCGATGTCCCAGCCTTGGGCCGCGTCAGTGACATCGACGAATGCGTCGT
>JAVROG010000089.1:0-10713 GCA_032162865.1 Mycobacterium sp.
ATGGGGATCCCGTGGAGCTGACCGCGGCGCTGGTCGACATTCCCAGCGAGTCCCGGAATGAAGCGCAGATCGCCGACGAGGTCGAGGCCGCGTTGCGTGCGCAGACATCCGGCTTCGAGATCATCCGCAACGGCGACGCGGTACTGGCGCGCACGGCGCGCAATCTTCCGTCGCGGGTCCTGCTGGCCGGGCATCTGGACACCGTGCCCGTGGCCGATAACCTGCCTAGCCGGATCGAGAACGACGAGCTGCACGGCTGTGGCACCTCTGACATGAAGTCCGGTGACGCGGTTTTCCTTCATCTGGCTGCCACCGTGGCCGAGCCGGCGCACGACCTGACCCTGGTGTTCTACGACTGCGAGGAAATCGATTCCGCGGCAAACGGTTTGGGTCGACTCGAACGTGAACTGCCGGACTGGCTGGAGGCCGATGTCGCCATCCTCGGCGAACCTACCGCCGGGTGGATCGAGGCCGGTTGCCAGGGCACCCTGCGCGTCGTCGTCAGTGCCACCGGGACCCGCGCGCATTCGGCACGTTCCTGGCTGGGCGACAACGCAATCCACAAACTCGGCGCGGTGCTGGACCGGCTGGCTGAGTATCAGGCGCGCAGCGTCGACATCGACGGTTGCGTTTACCGTGAGGGCCTGTCGGCGGTGCGTGTCGACGGGGGCGTTGCAGGCAACGTGATCCCCGACGCGGCGTCGGTCACGGTCAACTTCCGCTTCGCTCCGGACCGATCGCCGGACGCCGCACTGCAACACGTCCACGACGTGCTCGACGGACTCGACGTGCAGATCGAGTTGACCGATTCCGCGGCGGGCGCGCTGCCCGGATTGTCGGCGCCCGCCGCTAAGTCTCTGGTCGAGGTTGCGGGGGGACAGGTCCGGGCGAAGTACGGCTGGACTGACGTGTCGCGGTTTGCGGCACGGGGTATCCCGGCGCTGAACTACGGGCCCGGCGATCCCAACCTGGCCCACCGACGCGACGAGCGGGTGCCGGTCGGTCAGATCACGGCCGCGGTGGACATGCTCCGCTCCTACCTCAGCCGTTAGCGCCGCTGCGCGTGATCTGAGTTTGGTGCGTAGCGGGGGCTCAGCACATTCGACCTCAGGCACCTTGGGTGGCGCGGGTGGCACCGGTGGCGGCGGCCCGGTTCAGCGGATGACCGTGACGACGATCCGACTCAGTCGACGCCAAAGGTCCGTTACGGCGTCACAACCACCTCGACGCTGTCCACGCCCGGGTCGGCCACCACGGTCAACACCGGAGCACTGGGTGCTGAAACCACTTGTCCGCCTTTGATACTCACCTGATACCCATTCGGATATTCGATCGCCGGCACCGAGATCAGCGTCTGCGCACCAGGGGCGAAGCGGCCACCGCGGTCGGCCCGCAAGGTCGAATAACAGAGCCGGAAAGTACCCGACCGGAACGACCAGAACTCCGGCGTGCCCGCGACCACCTGCGGATACGGTGCGGCGAGCACGGCGAGCTTGGCGGTGTTGACGTTGGCCCCCGTCGGCGGCTGGCTCGGATTGAACACCAGTGCTTGGCCGTTGGGCGACGCGCTGGTCTTGTCGTTGCCGGTATAGGCCCACTCCAGCCAGCTCATCCGGTGCCGGTCGGCGTGGTGCAAGACCTCCCGGAGGTTGGGCAGGTCGTCGGTGGCACCGAACTCCGTCAGCAAAGCTGGGATGCGATGCAGGTCCGCGTAGAGGCTGGCGTTGGTGAATGTGACGCTGTCCTCCAGGCGGCAGGTGATGCTCTTGTGCAGTACCGATTCCACGGCACAGTAGTCGTGGAATGAGAAGCCAGTGCTCGGGTCGACCACCCTGCCGAGGTCGGTGTGAATTCCTTCTGCGAACAACACATTTGGTTCGAAGAAGACCAGCTTGGTCGGGTCAGCGGCACGAATAGCCGGTACCACCTTTCTGTAAAAGGCGGTCAGCTTCAGGTCCTGCAGCGGGCAGCCCAATACCGGGTCAAAACATCCCTCCCAGATAAATCCGGGCCATGGCTCGTTCAACACCTCGTAGCCGAATACTCCGGGGTTGCCTTGGAAAAAGCCCGCGACGTGCGCCCAGGCCCGCGCGTAGTGATCCTGTAACCCGATCCCGTCGGGTGCGGGGGTATTGCGCCAGAAAGCATTCCAGGCAAACTCCTCGGCGGGGTTGAGGAAGTAGTTGCCAGGGAAACCCAGCTGCGGGTTGGGCAGGCCGCCCGTCTGCACCGCCCACGCGGGCGCGCCCTCGCCTCCGAACACCTCGTTGTACAAGTCCTGATGAAAGTCGAGCAGACTCACGATGCCGTGCGATGCCAACGTCGCCACGGTTTGTGCGATCGAGGTGAGGTAAGCGTCATCGTAACTGAGCGGCTGCGGCTCGACGCCAGCCCAGATGACGCCCAACCGCATCGCGTTGAATCCGTTGTCGGCCAGGAACGCTGCATCGTCGTCGCCGAACCCGTCGGCAGATGGCTCATAGGGCGGCACCTTGTAAACCTGGTTGAGCCCATGCAGGATGACCGCGCGTCCGTCGGCATCGGTCATCCACCGCCCGGCGTGCCCCAACGGCATCGTCGGCCCGACAGTCGCTGCGAATGCAGGCGGTGGGGCCACAACCCAGGATGCATTAGTCGTCAGCGCGGCGATCAGCAGGGCGGTCGCGAGCAGGCGGGCGGCACGGCAACGAGGCATCCGCATCGCGCCTCCAACCAGGGTGGACTCCAGCTGCCGAAATCACTGTGAAAACAGTGATGTGTGAGAGTCACTGCACTAACACGGCTAGGTTGCGATTACCGCACAATCCGGCGTGCTCGCTTGTGCTAGCGCCGCGCTGCCGCGGCGGCGGCCGCATCCGCAGCTGCCGCGCCCATCCCGATCGCGGTTAGCTCCTCAGCCACGGCCGTCAGTTCCAAGGCATCACGATCAGCGACAGCGCGGGCATGTCTGACGATGAGATTACCGACCGGACAATCGATTTGGCGCGCTATTCGCGTCGCCGCGTCCGCGGTGCGCAGATCGCCCAGCCGGACCGCGTCGTGGTAGGCGAGCAGCGCTACTGTCGACTGCCCGGCCCGCTCGGCCATGCGGGCCGCCTCGCGCGCGGCGGTGATCGCGCCCGTGTTGTCTCGGGCAGCCGCTCGGGTCCACGCGCGGGCCATCCCGAGCTCGGGGGCGAATAGCGCCGACTTGGTCCCATGCCGAGTTTCCGCGCGCCGCAGCGCCTTTGCCGAGCCGGGTATATCGCCTTGCCGGGCGATGGACGTTGCCAACAACATCAACGACAGCGGACCCCAGGAATAGCCGGTCCGTTCCAATTCGCCGGCAGCCGGCTCTAATAATGCTGCCGCAGAAGCGAATTCGCCCTTAATGAGCAGTACGTAGGCAAGCAGCACGTCACCGATGGCCCGGCCGGGCTGCTGTAGCTCGGCGAAGTCGGTGAACTGTTGCGCCAACGTCTGCGCTTGTCCGACTTCTCCGGCCATCAGCAGTGACGTGATCTGGCCAAATCCCACTGTGAACCGAAGTAGCCCGGGATGCTCTGCGGCCGAAGCTTTTTCGGCCAATCGCGGGACGTCGCCGAACCGACCCATCCGGGCCGAGGACAACGCGGCGGCGCTCGCCGCCCACGCCACCGCCATATCGTCGGCCACCGGTCCGGCCAACACGTCGGTAGCTAGCGCGATGGCACGCTGCAGGTTGCCGGAGTTCATCGCGAACGTCGCGGTCAGGCCGTCCAGCACCGCGCGTGCCGCCGCCTCGGTGACGCGATTGCGGGTGGTCTGCAGGAACGCGGTGGCCTTCTCGGGCTCGTCGAGCATCCAGAACTGGTTGGCCGCCCGCGGCACCGCCCACGCCATCAACTCGGGCTCAGACAGGTCCGCGGGATTTACTGCCGCCAGCACCGCGCCGGCTTCACGGCCGCGTCCCTGCCAGGCCAGCGCCTGACCCAGAACCAGACGTGCATCGAGGTTGCCCGCCCTCTGCAGTGAGGCCCGCGCTAACCGCTCGGCAAGCAGCAAGTCGCCCAGCCGCAGCGCCTGCTGCGCGGCATCGGTGACCTCCGCCACTGGCTGCAGTGCGTCGCTGTCCAGCGCCAGCGATGCCAGCCGCAGCCGGTTGCTGGGGTGGTCGGACGGATGTTGCGACAGCAGGTTGACCAATTCGGTGCGTCGCTGTCGTCTGCCGTCGTCGCCCAGTGCCGCCGCGGCGCGTAAGCCGAACAGCGGGTGTGCGGTGTACACCACCGGATTGTCGGCGTCGCCGCCGCGCACCCGTGTTTCGGCGGCGCCCAAGTCCTCGGCCCGGCTGACTGCGCCGTCGCCTGCCAGGACGGTGAGATCGGCGACCGACAGCGGCTCCGCGACGGCGAGATAGTCCAGCACCGACCGCGCCGGCGCCGGCAACCCGGCGAGAAACTCGTCGACCTCCGCAGCTGTCGTCGCCCCGCGCGGCGGCTCGATGTCGATCCGCTCGAGCAGGCGATCCGTCCACAACGCCGCGATGGCCGCCGGTGCGGCGTCAGCGCGGGCGGTGACGATCATCCGAGCTGCACCAGTGAGCGCCATCTGGTAGACCAGCGTGCCCGACAAGAGGTCCAGGTCGTGGGCTTCGTCGACGATGAGTAGCAGGTCGCCCTGCTGCGCGACACGCGTCAGCGACGCTGTGGCGGCCCGCAATAGTGCCGCGGGTTTTCCGATCTCATCAATGTCGATCAGGTGGGCGAAAGCGCCGAAGGGCACCACGCGCTCGGCGGGGGTGCCGATGACCCAGCGGGTGAGTGTGCTCGGGTGGCGCTGGCAGAACTGTTCGGCGGCCAGTCGGGCCAACGTCGATTTGCCGACGCCGTCGGGTCCGAGCACGACGGCCCCGCCCGCATCGCCGAGGGCTGCGTCGAGTCGCTCGAGCGCGGCCGCGTGCTGAGGGACGTTCCAACGGGTCGGCACCGTTCGGAGTTTATGGTCCGTGCCCCCGGTGCCAGACGTTCGCCCCGGATGTGGGCAGCGCCTGTGCTGTTGGTCTACGTTTCGGTGTATGTCACCAGAGACCTCCGGCCGGTGGACGGTGGCCGTCTACTGCGCCGCTGGGCCCCCGCACCCGGAGTTGATGGAGCTCGCGTCTTCCCTCGGTGAGGCCATCGCCGAGCGGGGCTGGACGTTGGTGTGGGGTGGCGGCCATGTTTCGGCGATGGGGGCGGTGGCCTCCGCGGCGCGGGCACGTGGCGGGTGGACCGTCGGGGTGATTCCCGCGATGCTCCAGCATCGCGAATTGGCCGACCGCGAGGCCGACGAGCTGATCGTCACCGACACGCTGAGCGAGCGTAAGCGGGTGATGGAAGAGCGTGCCGATGCATTCATCGCGCTGCCGGGCGGTGTCGGCACGCTGGACGAGCTGTTGAGCGCGTGGACCGAGGGCTATCTCGGTGCGCACGAGAAGCCCATTGTGATGCTGGATCCGTGGGGACACTACGACGGTCTGCGGGCGTGGTTGTATGGATTGCTCGACAGCGGCTACATCTCCCAGGCGGCGGTCGATCGGCTGGTCGTGGTGGATAAGGTCGGCGAGGCGCTGCAAGCGTGCGCACCGGCTTGACCGGTTAGCCGCTTGAGGCGGTAGGTAATTGGGTGTCGGCGGGTCTGCAAGGAATCGAGGGGTCACGTGTCCGATCACGAGAGTGGCGCGCGCGCACGAGTCAAGCTCATCGATCTCGCCGCGCGAATGCCTGGCCTGCTCGCCGACACTCCGTCGATCGTCCGCGGGGCTACCGGCCTGCTGGCCCGGCCGAGCTCGAAGGTGTCGATCGGCTCGGTCTTCCAGGACCGGGCCGCCCGCTACGCGGACCGAATCTTTCTGAAGTTCGGCGACGAGCAACTGACCTATCGCGAAGCTAACGCGATCGCCAACCGCTACGCCGCGGTGCTCGCCGCCCGCGGTGTCGGGCCCGGCGATGTCGTCGGCGTCATGCTGCGCAATTCCCCTACCGCGGTGGTGACCATGCTGGCCGTCGTCAAGTGCGGCGCCGTCGCCGGCATGCTCAACTACCACCAGCGCGGCGACGTCCTGTCGCACAGCCTTGGTTTGCTCAAGGCCAGGGTGCTCATCGCGGAATCCGACCTGGTCAGCGCCATCAGCGAATCCGGTGGCACGACGGGCTCCCAAACGGGCGACGTGCTGACGGTCGAAGACCTGGAGCAATTCGCCGTAACTGCGCCCGCCACCAACCCGGCCTCGGCGTCGACGGTGCGGGCCAAAGACACCGCGTTCTACATCTTCACCTCGGGTACCACCGGATACCCGAAGGCCAGTGTGATGACCCACTACCGGTGGCTCAAGGCGCTCGGCGCGTTCGGCGGGATAGGTCTGCGGTTGAAGTCGTCCGACACCCTGTACTGCTGCCTGCCGCTTTATCACAACAACGCGCTGACGGTCGCGGTGTCGTCGGTGATCAACTCCGGGGCGTCGCTGGCGCTGGGCAAGTCGTTCTCGGCGTCGCGGTTCTGGGACGAGGTGATCGCCAGCCACGCCACGGCCTTCATCTACATCGGCGAGGTCTGCCGTTATCTGCTCAACCAGCCGCCCAAGCCGACCGACCGCAAGCACAAGATCCGCGTCATCGCTGGCAACGGGCTGCGACCGGAGATCTGGACCGAATTCACCAAACGCTTCGGCATCGCCCGCGTGTGCGAGTTCTATGCTGCCAGCGAGGGCACCACTGCCTTCATCAATGTCTTCAATGTGCCCAGGAGCACCGGCATTTCGCCGATGCCGCTTGCCTACGTCGAATACGACCCCGATAGCGGCGATCCGGTGCGCGACGAATCCGGGCGGGTGCGCCGCGTCCCCTCCGGCCAACCCGGCCTGTTGCTGAGCCCGGTCAACCGGCTGCAGCCGTTCGACGGTTACACCGACAAGTCGGCAAGCGAAAAAAAGTTGGTGCGCAACGCGTTCAAGGACGGCGACTGCTACTTCAACACCGGCGACGTGATGAGCCCCCAAGGCATGTTCCATGCCGCCTTCGTCGATCGACTCGGCGACACCTTCCGCTGGAAGGGCGAGAACGTGGCCACCACTCAGGTGGAGGCCGCGGTGGCTACCGACTCCAACGTCGAGGAGTGCACGGTTTTCGGCGTTGAGGTGCCCGACACCGGCGGGCGTGCCGGGATGGCAGCGGTCAAGCTGCGCGAGGGCAAGGAGTTCGACGGCAAGTCCCTGGCGCGGTCGGTGTATGACCGGCTGCCTGCTTACGCATTGCCGCTTTTCGTGCGGCTGGTGGAGTCGTTGGAGCACACCACGACGTTCAAGAGCCGCAAAGTGGAGCTACGCAAGCAGGCGTACGGCTCCGACATCGAGGACCCGCTGTATGTGCTGGCCGGCCGCAAAGAGGGCTACGTCGAGTACTACGACGAGTACCCCGACGAAGTCGCGGCGGGCAAGCGACCGCAGGGCTGACGCCGTGAGCGAAGGCTCGACGCCACCACCGCAGTTTCGATGGCGGGCCTTTGCACAGGCACTATGGAGACGTGCAGTCAACGCTGTGCGGGCGCCCAGTCGCAGCGGACCGCCCGCTGATCATGGCGATCATCAACCGCACCCCGGACTCTTTCTTCGATAAGGGGGCGACCTTCAGCGACGAGGCGGCCAGGGACGCCGTGCACCGGGCCGTCGCCGAGGGCGCCGATGTCATCGACGTCGGCGGGGTTAAAGCGGGTCCCGGTCAGGACGTCGACACCGACACCGAGATCGCCCGGCTGGTGCCGTTCATCGAATGGCTTCGGCATGCCTACCCGGAGCAGTTGATCAGCGTCGACACCTGGCGCTCAGAGGTGGCCAGGGTGGCCTGCGCGGCCGGTGCGGACCTGATCAACGACACCTGGGGTGGCGTGGACCCGGCCATCGCGGAGGTGGCCGCCGAGTTCAGCGCGGGGTTGGTTTGCGCACATACCGGTGGAGCGCTGCCGCGCACACGTCCGTTCCGGGTGAGCTACGGTACGACTACCCGCGGCGTGGTGGACGATGTGATCCGCCAAGTCACCGCCGCCGCCGAGCGGGCAGTTGCGGTCGGAGTAGCCCGCGACCGGGTGCTTATCGACCCGGCCCACGATTTCGGCAAGAACACCTTCCACGGCCTGCTGCTGTTGCGCCATATGGACGATCTTGTTAAGACCGGGTGGCCCGTGCTCATGGCTTTGAGTAATAAGGACTTCGTCGGGGAGACTCTAGGAGTGGAGCTGACCGAACGGCTCGAGGGAACACTGGCAGCCACCGCCTTGGCGGCGGCCGCCGGAGCGCGCATGTTCCGGGTCCACCAAGTCGCGGCGACCCGCCGAGTGCTGGAGATGGTGTCCTCAATTCAGGGAACGCGCCCACCCACGCGCACGGTGCGGGGGCTGGCATGACACTCACCAACGACGAAGTCCTCGCCGCGCGACCCGGCGACACCTGGTTGGCCGACCGTAGCTGGAACCGACCGCGCTGGACGATCAGCGAATTGGTAGCGGCCAAGGCCGGGCGCACGATCTCGGTGGTGTTGCCGGCCCTCAACGAGGAAGACACCGTCGCGTCGGTCGTCGACAGCATCTCCCCGCTGGTTGATGGGCTGATTGACGAGCTGATCGTGCTTGATTCGGGGTCCACAGACGACACCGAGATCCGTGCGATCGCTGCCGGAGCACGGGTAGTCAGCCGCGAGCAGGCGGTGCCCGAGCTGCCGACCCGGCCCGGCAAGGGTGAGGCACTATGGCGATCACTGGCGGCTACCAGCGGCGACATCGTGGTGTTCATCGACTCGGATCTAATCAATCCGCACCCCATGTTCGTGCCGTACCTGGTCGGCCCGCTGCTCACCGGGGAGGGCATTCACCTGGTCAAAGGCTTCTACCGGCGGCCACTCAAGGTGGGCGACGCGAGCGGCGACGCCGGATCCACCGGCGGTGGCCGGGTCACCGAGTTGGTGGCGCGGCCGTTGTTGGCGGCACTACGCCCCGAGCTGGGCTGTGTGCTGCAGCCGTTGGGCGGGGAGTACGCGGCCAGCCGGGAGTTGCTGACGTCGGTACCGTTCGCGCCGGGTTACGGCGTGGAGATCGGCCTGCTGGTCGACACCTTCGACCGATTGGGTCTGGACGCGATCGCGCAGGTCAACCTGGGCGTGCGGGCGCACCGCAACCGGCCGCTGGAGGAGCTGGGTGCGATGAGTCGTCAGGTGATCGCGACCCTGCTCTCCAGGTGCGGGATCCCCGACTCCGGAGTCGGGCTGACCCAGTTCCTCTCCGTCGGTGATGACTACACCCAGCACACCCTGCCGGTGTCGCTGGCCGACCGGCCCCCGATGAAACTGCTCAGGCCGGCGTGACCACGCGCTGAGAGCCGAGGTGTCGGTGCCGTAGGGCAAGATCTACGACGTGGCGTTGGTGTTGCTTTACCTGGTGGTTCTCATCCTGGTCGCAGTCGTGTTGTTCGGCGCGGCAAGTCTGCTTTTCGGTCGCGGCGAGCAGTTGCCGCCGCTGCCGCGGGCGACCACGGCGACCGTGCTGCCGGCTTTCGGTGTCATTGGCGCCGACGTGGAAGCGGTCAAATTCACCCAGGCGCTGCGCGGGTACAAAACCAGCGAGGTGGACTGGGTGCTGGCCCGCCTCGGCATGGAGATCGACAATCTGCGTGGCCAGCTGGCGGCGGTCCGCGGGGTCGACGAGGAGGTCGAGACCGACGGCGCGCAACTACCCGACGACGAGATCGTCGTTCAGGAACGTTCTGGTCCCACATGAGCGCGGACGGTCTGGTGCGCTGCGGTTGGGCCGAAATCCGTCCGGGACCCGACGCCGAGCTGTATCGCGACTATCACGACTGCGAGTGGGGTCGCCCACTGACCGACGGGGCGGCGTTGTTCGAGCGGATGAGCCTGGAGGCCTTCCAGAGCGGTCTGTCGTGGCTGATCATTCTGCGCAAGCGGGAGAACTTTCGACGCGCCTTCAGCGGGTTCGACATCGACAAAGTCGCCCGCTTCACTGACGCTGATGTGCAACGACTGTTGGCCGACGACGGCATTGTGCGCAACCGCGCGAAGATCGACGCGACGATCGCCAATGCACGTGCCGCCATCGACCTGGGATCGCCACAAGACCTGTCCGACCTGCTGTGGTCGTTCGCCCCGTCACCGCGTCCCAGGTTCGCGGACCTGTCCGAAATCCCCTCCGCGAGTGCGGAATCGAAGGCGATGGCGCGTGAGCTCAAACGCCGCGGTTTCCGCTTCGTCGGACCGACCACCGCGTACGCATTGATGCAGGCGACCGGGATGGTCGACGATCACATCAGCGCTTGTTGGGTGCAGCCGATCGGCCTTTGACGGACTCAACGGGCCGCACAAGCGGGTCTTTGTGCACCTGGTCACCCCGATAGGGAACAATGGAGGGGTGATTTGGCAGTTACATGTCGGGTATGGCTGGAAATCCACTGGCGGGGCATGCTCGGCGCCGGCCAGGTCCGTAAGCGCGGGCCAGCTCGAATCTGGAGGGAGCACTCGATGGCGGCGATGAAGCCCCGGACCGGCGACGGTCCTCTCGAAGCGACAAAGGAGGGGCGCGGCATCGTTATGCGGGTACCACTGGAAGGTGGGGGTCGCCTCGTCGTCGAGCTGACGCCCGACGAAGCCGCCGCGCTTGGCGACGAACTCAAGGGCGTTACCAGCTAGACAGCACACCGTCGGTCTGCGTTATTCA
>JAVROG010000090.1:0-3190 GCA_032162865.1 Mycobacterium sp.
GGTGATGTAGCGGTTCGGCAGCCCCTTGGCGGGCACGACGTGCCACCCCTTGGAGGTGCCCTTGGCCGGCGGCTCCGTCCCGCCCACATTGGTGGCCAGCCCGTTTTGGAACACCTCGCTGGTCGGGGCGAGCTTGTTCAGGGTGTCGCACTGCCCGCAGAACCCGACGTACGCCGCGTCGCCGCGGACCGCGACCGCGCTCATCGAGTTGTCCGGGTCGGTGCTGCTCGCCGTGGCGCTCGCGTTACCGGGGTGGCTGCGGGTACCCAGGTTGAACACCTGCGCCCATTGCGTGCCACTGCCGTCATGGCCACTGGCGGTGTCCGGGCCGTGCGTGGTCTCCACAACTTCGCGGCCGGCGGTGAGCAGGTGGCCGGCATCCGTCGGGTCCATGGCGAACGGGTTGGAGAACTTCGAGGCGGTCAGCCCCGGGTCGATGCTCTTCCACGTCGTGCCGCCGTCGGTCGTGACGCTCATCGCGCCGTAGGTGTACTCCTCGTAGGCGACCTTGGATTTGTCGGGATCGACCGCGGTGAAGAACCCGTCGCCGCCGTACGTCTCGTACTGCTTGCGGGTGACCGGGTCGATCCGCAGGTTGCCGTTGTCCTGCAGACCGCCCCACACGGTGCCGTCCTTGGCAATCGCGGCGTAGTACGGCAGCAGGGTGCCGAATCCGTCGTTGTCGCCCGGGCCCCAGTGGGTGTTGTCCAGCTCGGTGTCGGTGTCCTGCTCGAACCGGTACCGGTAGGCTCCGCCGTCGTTACCGACCAGGAGCCGCACCCCGCCCGGCGTACTGGAGTCAGGCACCCAGATAGCGGCGTGCTGGTCGGGATGGGTGGTCTGCTTGTCCGGGGCCAGCGGCTCCCGGTCCGTCGGGCAGGCCGGCAGGCCGAGGTTGAGCAACATACAGCTCGAGCCGCCGAAATACTTGCCGACCACCTTGAAATGCACCGGGACCGACCCGTCCAGCGGTTCGATGCTGGTCTCCGGCGCCCAGATCTCCTCTAGCCCCATCACCAGCCGGGTCGGGACACCGGTCGGGCTGGCCCGGGTCGGGTCGGGTCGGACATAGAGGTTGTACCAGCCCTGCACCCCCGGCTGGTAGCCGATCGCGGTGCCGGTGCCGAACAGCGCCGAGCCGCTCGCGGGGTCGGTGGCCAGCTCGGTGCCCGAGGCGAGTTGCTTCCACGTGGAGCCGAAGTCCGTTGAAACATACAGGCCGTTCAGAACCGTGGTGCCCAGCGGTGGTTTGACGTTGGTGTCGGAGACGTCGACGCCGATCACGCCGCCGTTGTTCAGGAGCTTGGCGTCCTGCACCATCGCGTAGAGCACGTCGTGGTCCTGCTTGTCTCCCGTGGCGGCGCCCAATTCGACCCGCCCGATGTTGTCCTGCGGGGCGAACCCGCTCGGGGTCAGTTTGGCGAACGAACCCGGCGTGCCGGTGGCCGACCGGTAGAGGCCGTTGTTCGGCGACTGCACCGACCCGTCGGGGTTCTTGCGGTTCCCGCCCCGCCAGCCGATCGTGGCCAGCACCGTGCCCGCCGGGGAGTCGGTGGCGATGCCACCGGGGGTGACCACGACCACATCCGTGACGACGTTCGCGAGCGCGCACTGCGGCATCCCGCCCGGTGAGACGTCCGTCACACCCGCGCACGGCCCGGTCGGCAGCTTGGCGTCGTCATACGTCTTGCCGCCGTCGGTGGATACGAAAAGGCCGAGCTGGGTGGCCGCGTAGACCTTGGCCGGGTCGGCGGGATCGACCGCGAGCCGGAAGCCGAGCGCCCCGTCCGGTATGCCCGTGGCGCGGGTCCACGTCACGCCACCGTCGGTCGAGTAGTAGGCGCCGATGCCGGTGTAGGCAGCGGCGCCGAACGTCGGTTCGCCGGTCAGCGCCAGCAGGGTGCCGCCGTTCGCCGTGCTCCACGCGACCGCGCCGGTCACCGTGGTAGGCAGGTCGCCGCTGGCGTTGCGCCATGTCTTGCCCCAGTCGGCCGACGACCATATCCCACCGGTGCCGACCGCGGTGAACAACCGCTTCGCGGCCGGATCGTAGGCGAAGTCGTCCACCCGCCCGGAGTTGTACACGAGGCCGAGTCCATTCACCTCCGGGTACCGCGGGTCGTTCACGACCAGCGGTCCCGTGCCGTACGGCGTTCCCGTGCCCGAGGTGCCGTTGACCGACCCGGACTTCATCTTCGTGCGCTGCGCCACGCCGGCGCTGTAGGCACCCTGCGCCCACGCCCCGTACGGCGCCATCCGCGGCATTGCCTGCGTCCCGGCCATGATCGCCATCTCATTGAGCGACTCTGGCCGCTTCGCGCGTACGCAGTACGAATCCCACCTGCTGACCGGGACACCGGCAAGGGGCGGGAGTTCACGGCGCATTTCACGCTCGAACTCCTGGTCCTTATCCGCAGTCCGCTCCTCCTTCGACGCGCTCTCGTGGCTCATCTCAGCACGCACCTCGCGTGCCACCCCGGCGACGGGGCGGTAGCCGGGCGCACAGCGGCCGGCCGCCGATCCAGAATCAGCGGTGACAGCCACAACGCCGCAAAGGCTCAGCGCGACGAGCGCAGTGGCGGCGCGGAGTGGGGTCCAGTAACGCCTCAAGTTCATGGAATCCTCAGACTGCGTGGATCGCGGGGGAGCAGGGGAGCAGGGGATGAGCCCAGTAGCCAGATCCGAAAATTCCGGTATCTCTGTTTACGCCCGACATATACGCATGAGACCCCAGGCCGGTTGCGAGCCCAGCCAAGGTTTTTCAAGAATCTCTGGCCTGTGGGTGCCCGTTTCGCGTGCCCAGATCGCTGCCGCAATCGAGCTGTCCGCCGATTCCGGCGCGGCCCGGCCCTCAGCGAGCAGATTGTCCTTGGTCGAGTCACGCAGCCCTGCGCTGGTGCCGCAGTGGAGTTGACATTGATCACGGTGGGCACGCAGCGCAGATCCGCATCACTGCAGGTCACGAGCTGGATGAGGTTTTCGGCACCCACACGCGTCCGGCTGGATCGAGACCGACGGGCAGCGCACCGAGGTCACCCCGGACACCTGGATCAGCACCCGGGACCACTCGTGGGGCGTCCGGTACGACGTCGGCCCGCCCGCCACCGACCGCGGCGACGTCAACCGCTTCCCCTCCGGCGTCGGCGTCCTGATGGTGTGGCTGCCCGCCCTCCTGGAACGCCCCTACGGC
>JAVROG010000091.1:0-5417 GCA_032162865.1 Mycobacterium sp.
AGGAACGCGAATGACCATCGACCTCCCCGAAGGTCAGGAGCGTGGCGCTGGTCCACGTCCCGGGCCTCCGCCGGGTGGCCCCCCTGTGCTGTCAGACGTGTGGGTATACAACGGGCGGGCATATGACCTGAGCGATTGGATCGCCAAGCACCCTGGCGGCGCTTTCATGATCGGGCGAACCAAAAACCGTGATATCACCGCCATTGTCGCGTCATACCACAAGGATCCGGCCAAAGTAGAGCGGATGCTCAAGCGTTATGCGCTGGACCGTGACGCAACGCCGAGGGACATCCACCCGAAACACAACGCACCGCCTTTCCTTTTCAAGGACGACTTCAACAGCTGGCGGGACACACCGAAATACAGTTTCGACAACAAAGGCGACCTGATGCACCGAGTCAAAGCGCGGCTGGCCGAGCCCGCGCTGGCCGCCCGAATCAAGCGCATGGACACGCTTTTCAACGTCGTGGTCGTCCTGCTGGCCATCGGCTATTTCGCGGTCCAGGGTGTGCGTCTGGCTGAGCCCCGGTGGATGCCGTTGTGGGCCTTCGTGATTGCAATGGTGTTGTTGCGCAGTTCGCTTGTCGGCTACGGCCATTACGCGTTGCACCGCGCCCAGCGCGGGTTCAATCGAGTCTTCTCCAACGCCTTTGATTTGAACTACATAGCGCTGTCCTTGGTTGTCGCCGACGGACATACTCTGCTGCACCACCCCTATACCCAGAGCGATGTCGACATCAAGAAGAACGTGTTCACGATGATGATGCGGCTACCGCGGCTGTATCGCGTCCCAGTACATACGCTGCACAAGTTCGGCCACACGGTCACCGGCATGGCAGTGCGAATTGCGGACGTGTGGAACATGACCCGCAAGGTAGGTGTCAAGGAGGGCTACGGAAGCTGGCGAAACGCACTGCCGCACTTCCTGGGGTCGTCCGGCGTGCGCTTGCTGCTGGTGAGTGAGATGGTCGTCTTCGCACTCGCCGGTGACTTCTGGGCTTGGGCACTGCAATTCGTTGCCACATTATGGGTCAGTACCTTCATGGTGGTCGCCAGCCACGAGTTCGAGGACAAGACCGAAGCGAGTGTCGTCATCGGCGAAGACTGGGGTGTCGACCAGGTCGAGCATGCCAATGACCTGATGGTGATCGGCAACCGCTACGTCGACTGTTTCCTGTCGGCCGGCCTGAGTTCCCACCGCGTCCACCATGTCCTGCCGTTTCAGCGCAGCGGCTTCGCCAACATCGTCACCGAGGACGTGTTGCGCGAAGAGTCGGCGAAGTTCGGCGTCGAGTGGCTGCCCGCGAAGAGTTTCGTCACCGAACGGCTGCCCAAGCTTTGCCGCACCTATCTGCTGTCGCGATCGCGCCAAGCCAGGGAAGAGAATTGGGGCTTTCTCCGCGAGCACTTGTCGCCCGCAGCGCTGAAGGAAAGCGTCAACTACGTGGCTGGCGGCTTCGCCGGAATCGGGTCGGTATGAGCACCGCGGCCGAGGGTGGGGCCGTGCTTCCCGCCGACGAGAAGCTCCAGCGTGAGGCGCAGGTAGGTCTGGCCCAATTGCCGCCGGCTCCGCCGACCACGGTGGCAGTCATCGAGGGCATCGCGACGGGCTCACCGCAGCGCGTGGTCGACCAGTCCGACGCCGCCGATCGGGTGGCTCAGCTGTTCGTCGATCCCGAACAGCGGGAACGGGTTCCACGACTGTATGAGAAGACGCGGATCAACACCCGCCGGATGGCGGTCGACCCGCTGGACCCGGCGTTCGACGCATTCCGACGCGATCCGGGGACGATCCGGGCTCGGATGAACCTGTTCTTAGAGCACGCGGTCCCATTGGCGGTCGACGTGAGCAGGCGTGCTTTGGCGGACCTGCGGTACGGGGCGGACGAGATCGGACTGCTGGTCTTCGTGACCAGCACCGGATTCATCGCTCCGGGAGTGGATGTCGCGATCGTCAAGGAACTGGGCCTGTCCCGGTCGGTGTCGCGGGTAGTGGTCAACTTCATGGGCTGCGCAGCCGCGATGAACGCCATCCGGACGGCCGCCAACTATGTGCGGGCGCATCCAAGCATGAAGGCACTGGTGGTCTGCATCGAATTATGTTCGGTAAACGCCGTTTTCGCCGATGACATCAACGATGTCGTCATCCACAGCCTGTTCGGCGACGGATGCGGGGCAATGGTGATCGGTGCCAGTCAGGTTCAGCAGCCGCTGCCGCCGGGCAATGTGGTGATTCGCAGCAGCTTCACCCGACTGCTCGACGAGGCCGCAGACGGCATCGTGCTGGGTGTCAATCACGACGGCATCACCTGCGAGTTGTCAGAGAATCTTCCCGACTACATCTATCGCGGAGTCGAACCCGTCGTCGCAGAGGTGCTGCGCGACAACGGGTTGGAGAAGGCTGACATCGATCTGTGGGCAGTCCATCCCGGCGGACCCAAGATCATCCAGCAGTCGGTGCGCTCGCTGGGGATACCCGACGAAAGCGCGGCACAGAGCTGGGACGTGCTCGCCCGGTTCGGCAACATGCTGAGCGTGTCGCTGATCTTTGTGCTGGAAGAGATGGTGCGGCAAGCACAGTCGACGAAACCGATCTCGACGGGCGTGGCGTTCGCGTTCGCGCCGGGTGTCACGGTCGAAGGCATGCTGTTCGACATCATCCGGCGGTGATTGACATGAACCTCGACCTCGACCTCGAACACGAAAGTAGGCGGCAGATGGTGGCTGCGTACGGGCCATCGCGCAATCCGACCCTGGTCACCGACCGGGTTCTGTACCGCGAGTTGATGACTGACAATCTGCGTTGGGATGCGCTGCAGTTGCGTGACGGCGACATCATCATCTCCACGCCCCCGAAGTGCGGCATGACCTGGACACAGCGGCTGGTGTCGCTGCTGGTCTTCGGCGGCCCCGAACTGCCCGGCCCGCTGTCGACGGTGTCCCCGTGGCTCGACCAGACGATCCGGCCGATCGACGAAGTCATCGCGGTCCTTGACGCCCAACAGCACCGGCGGTTCGTCAAGACCCACACGCCGCTGGACGGACTGGTGCTCGACGATCGCGTGACGTACCTCTGCGTGGGGCGCGACCCGCGCGACGCCGCCGTATCGATGCTGCACCAGACGACCAACATGGACCGCGACCGGGTGCGCTCGCTGCACGAGGCGGCGGTGCCGCCCGCGCAGCGACTGGGCCCGCCCGGCCCGGAGCCCGGCCACGGCCCCAGCGTGATCTGGGAGTTCCGGCACTGGCTGGAAGGGCCGGCACTGCCGCCACCCGGGGTTGGTTTCACACCGCCCAAGGGGATCGGCACCCTGGCGAACGTCATGGACCAATTCGGCAAGGTGTGGGAGCGGCGGCACCTGCCCAATGTGGCTCTCTTCCACTACGCCGACTATCAGGCGGACCTGGTGGGGGAGTTGACGCGGCTGGCCGCGGTGCTGGGCTACGACATCAGCCATGACCGGGCGCGGGAACTGGCCCAGTACGCCTCGCTGGGTGAAATGCGTTCTCGTGCTGCAGAAGTCGCGCCCAACACCACCGACGGCATCTGGCACAGCGACGAGCGATTCTTCCGCCGGGGTGGCAACGGGGAATGGCAGGAGTACTTCGCCTACGCCGAATACCGCCGCTACAACGACCGGATCAACCAACTCGGCGCTCCGGACATGCTCGCCTGGGCGCATGAAGGGCGCCGGGGTTGTGACCCCGAGAGCTGAGCGTTAATCGGGTCTTGGATCGAGGCTAAAATTTCATGACGGTTGCGGTTGAGCAAAGTTACTGCAGCTTATCCGCAATGCGAGGGCCGATATAGCCCGTTGGCTTTAGTGTTGGCTGTTATGGCCGGACTGAACAATTACGTGAAGCGCTGGCGCACAGCGCTTCACGTAACGTTGTCGGCATTTATAGCCGCCATCCTCGGACTCGGCATCACCCCCGTAGCTCATGCGGCTGCGATCATGGCGACGCTGTCGGTGGAACATACGTGGCAGACCGGTTTCATCGCCAACTTCACCGTCACCAACGCGAGCATGGGACAGCTATCCGACTGGAGGCTCGAATTCGACCTGCCGGTGGGCGAAGGTCTCTCGCACACGTGGAATAGCACCTTTGCGCAATCTGGCACTCACTTTGTGATCACCCCCGCGAACTGGAATCGAACCATAGCGCCTGGTGGTTCAGCTACCGGTGGTATGAGGGGCGTACTGAGCGGCACCTACTCGCCGCCGGTGAATTGTCGGATCAACGGGCAAGCCTGCACCTAGCGGCCATTTAGAGGCGACTGCGCACTGAGGCTCAAGGGCTCCGACATATGTGGCGGATGTGACCTCCCGGGGCTGCTGTGACGAAACGTCCTGCCGCACGGCGCGGTGCCGTCATGCGCCGCCGCTCGTCGCCGATCCTCGCTGCCGGAGCGTGCTACGCTGCCCCCGCAATCGACATCCTTTAACGATCCGTCCCGAGAGGCGGAGAAGGAGGTCAAGATCTCGGATGAGTGCCGCCGAATTGGGCCGTGAATCGCGAGAACTGATGTCCGCGGCCGACGTGAGCCGCACCATTTCTCGCATCGCGCATCAGATCATCGAAAAGACCGCGCTGGACAATCCCGACTCGACACGGGTCGTGTTACTGGGCATCCCGACTCGAGGTGTGACCCTGGCAAGTCGTCTGGCCGCCAATATCGCCGAATACAGCGGGGTGCAGGTCGACCATGGTTCGCTGGACATCACCCTCTATCGCGACGACCTGATGATCAAACCGCCGCGGGCCCTGGAGGCGACGTCGATCCCGGCCGGCGGCATTGACGATGCGCTGGTGGTACTCGTCGACGACGTGCTCTACTCCGGACGCTCGACCCGTTCCGCCCTGGACGCGCTGCGCGATGTCGGTCGGCCACGGGCCGTGCAATTGGCCGTGCTGGTCGACCGTGGCCACCGCGAACTGCCGGTGCGCGCCGACTATGTCGGCAAGAACGTGCCAACCTCGCGCAGCGAGAGCGTGCACGTGCAACTCAGCGAGGACGACGGTAAGGACGGTGTGGTCATTTCCCGGGACAGTGCCTCATGAGCCGACACCTGTTGGCGGCCGGCGACCTGAGCCGCGACGAAGCCACCGCGATCCTCGACGATGCCGACCGGTTCGCGCAGGCTCTGGTGGGCCGCGACGTCAAGAAGTTGCCGACGTTGCGCGGCCGCACCGTGGTCACCATGTTCTACGAGAACTCCACCCGGACCCGGGTGTCCTTTGAGGTGGCCGGCAAATGGATGAGCGCCGACGTGATCAACGTCAGCGCCTCCGGATCGTCAGTGAGCAAGGGCGAGTCGTTGCGCGACACCGCACTGACCCTGCGGGCCGCCGGAGCCGACGCACTGATCATCCGGCACCCCGCATCGGGCGCCGCTCATCTGCTGGCTGAT
>JAVROG010000092.1:0-4518 GCA_032162865.1 Mycobacterium sp.
CGGTGTACGCCGAGCTGGACCGGCTCAGGGAGGTCGGGGAACCACCAAGGCTTGAGGAGCCAGGCCCTGTGCTGGCGGCTTTGGCCGCTGGTGACCCGCATCAGCTGGCGCCATTGCTGGGCAACGAGATGCAGGCCGCCGCGGTCAGTCTGGATCCGGCGCTGCGGCGTGCGCTGCGTGCGGGCGTCGAGGCAGGCGCATTGGCCGGCATCGTGTCCGGCTCGGGTCCGACCTGTGCATTTCTGTGCAGCTCGGCAGCCTCGGCGGTGGACGTGGGCACGCAACTGTCGGGGGCCGGCGTGTGCCGTACGGTCCGCGTGGTGTCCGGGCCGGTGCCTGGGGCCCGGGTGGTGCCGGCGCCCGCCACCGATGCGTGACGTCGTTAACGCGACTGTGACATGGACCTCAAAAGCCATCACAGTTTGGCAGTTCCTTAAGAATTATTTAAGATAATCCGCGGTGACGACTAGCGGTGCGCAAGGTCAGCTCGACGCAGGCCCGCTGGTGATCACCAAATTGAGACCCAACCGTCCCCAAATGTGCACGCGCGCCTGCTTTAAACGGAGACCTGGCAGGTGGAACATTAAGAGCTCGGACCTGGGGAATGCGCTCGATGCGAGGAGGTTTGTGTGAGCCGGTTTACCGAGAAGATGTTCCGCAATGCTCGTACCGCGACAACGGGCATGGTCACCGGTGAACCCCACGAACCCGTCCGGCACACCTGGGGCGAGGTCCATGAGCGCGCGCGGTGTATCGCAGGCGGCTTGGCCGCGGCGGGCATCGGCCTCGGCGATGCGGTCGGCGTGCTGGCCGGCTTCCCGGTGGAGATCGCTCCGACGGCCCAGGGCCTGTGGATGCGTGGCGCCAGCCTGACCATGCTGCATCAGCCCACTCCGCGCACCGACCTGGCCGTGTGGGCTGAAGACACCATGACCGTCATCGGCATGATCGAGGCCAAGGTTGTCATTGTTGCGGAGCCCTTCATGGTTGCCATTCCGGTGCTCGAAGAGAAGGGCATCCGGGTCATCACCATTGCCGACCTGCTGGCATCGGACCCGATCGACCCGATCGAGGTCGGCGAGGACGACTTGGCGCTCATGCAGCTGACGTCCGGTTCCACCGGATCCCCGAAAGCGGTCCAGATCACCCACCGCAACATCTACTCCAACGCCGAGGCGATGTTCATCGGCGCGGAGTACGACGTCGACAAAGACGTGATGGTGAGCTGGCTGCCCTGCTTCCACGACATGGGCATGGTGGGGTTCCTCACCATCCCGATGTTCTTCGGCGCGGAGCTGGTCAAGGTCACCCCGATGGACTTCCTGCGTGACACGCTTTTGTGGGCCAAGCTGATCGACAAGTACAAGGGCACCATGACCGCGGCGCCCAACTTCGCCTACGCGCTGCTGGCCAAGCGCCTGCGTCGCCAGGCCAAGCCGGGACAATTCGACCTGTCGACCCTGCGCTTCGCACTCTCAGGCGCCGAGCCCGTCGAACCCGCCGACGTCGAGGACCTACTCGATGCGGGCAAGCCGTTCGGCCTGCGGTCCTCGGCGATTCTGCCCGCCTACGGGATGGCTGAGACGACGTTGGCGGTGTCGTTCTCCGAGTGCAACGCCGGCCTTGTCGTCGACGAGGTCGACGCCGATCTGATGGCCGCTCTGCGCCGCGCCGTACCCGCAACCAAGGGCAATACCCGCAGGCTGGCCACACTGGGCCCGCTGCTGACGGACCTCGAGGCCCGCATCGTCGACGAGCACGGCAATGTGATGCCTGCGCGCGGGGTCGGCGTGATCGAGCTGCGTGGCGAATCGCTGACGCCCGGCTACATCACCATGGGCGGCTTCATCCCGGCCCAGGACGAGCATGGCTGGTACGACACCGGTGACCTCGGCTACATCACCGATGAAGGACACATGGTGGTGTGCGGTCGCGTCAAGGACGTCATCATCATGGCCGGCCGCAATATCTACCCGACCGACATCGAGCGGGCCGCGGGCCGCGTGGAGGGTGTCCGTCCGGGTTGTGCGGTAGCCGTGCGACTCGACGCCGGCCATTCGCGTGAATCCTTCGCTGTCGCCGTCGAATCGAACGCTCACCAGGACCCGGCCGAGGTGCGCCGCATCGAGCATCAGGTGGCCCACGAAGTGGTCAAAGAGGTTGATGTGCGGCCACGCAACGTCGTCGTGCTTGGTCCCGGGACGATTCCGAAGACGCCGTCGGGCAAGCTGCGGCGGACGAATTCGGTCACGCTCGTTACCTAGCGTTCGGCAGAAAATTATTAGCCGCTGCTGATCAAAACGACCCCGACCACCAGAGCAACCGTGCCGATCGCGCGCTGCGGTGTCAGCGGGTGCGCCGTCACTCCGAGCCACCCGAAATGGTCGATCACCACCGAAGCGAGCAAATTGGCGCTGACGGTCAGTGCGGCGTAAGTGCCTGCGCCGACTGTTCCGATGAACAGCAAACCGGCAACGACCGCGACCGCGCCGATAATTCCGCCGAGCGGTGCCCACCAGGGCATGCCGGCAATACCCGCGGCAGTCGGCAGTGGTCGAATGAATACCGCTGCGATCACGACGAAGATCGGCACGATGAGGCCGAACGATACTAAAGTCGCCAACCACGGGTTCACCAGAGATACGCGCAGCGCATTGTTCATCGGACCGCCCATCGCTTGCAGGACACCGCCCGCAGCAATCAGCGGGAAAAGCCATAACGCACTCGTGGACGTCATCGGTAGGCTCCTAATCTTCCGGTGGTTGGGCGCGGTCACGATACACCCGTGGTGTAGGTGAGTTGGCAAGTGGCACAACGCGTAGCAGACATACCGGCTTTCGATCAGCTGCGTCCGCGCGCTACCAGGCGTGCACGCGGTTTTGCGCCGGTTCCAGGCCCAATTCGATCAGCAATTCGGTGGCGTCAGCGGCCTGTTCGCAGATCGTCGGCACCTCGGAGCGTTCGCTTGCGTTGAAGGGCTCGAGTACGAAAGTCGCCGGGTCTTTGCGTCCGGGCGGGCGGCCGATTCCGATGCGCACGCGCTGAAAGTCTTTGGTACCCAACGCGGAAGCCACCGAGCGCAACCCGTTGTGGCCACCCTCGCCGCCGCCTAGCTTGAGCCGGATCCTGCCGAAGTCGAGATCGAGCTCGTCATGCAGAACGATGATGTCGGCCGGCTGCACCGAGTAGAACTTGGCAAGCGGGCCCACCTGGCGGCCGGACTCGTTCATGTAGCAGCGCGGCTTGGCCAACACCACCGAGCGTCCGGCTAACCGACCGGTAGCAATTTCGGCACCGGAACGCTTGTGCGTCTTGAACTTTGAAGCCAACCGGGCAGCGATGAGGTCGGCAACCATGAATCCGACGTTGTGCCGGGTGCGGGCGTAGTTCTCGCCGGGGTTGCCCAGGCCGACCACCAAAAGCGGTTCGGCCACGCTGCGCTACTCGGACTCGTCGCCGGCTGAACCGCCCTCCGCGGCCTCGCCGTCCTCGTCGTCGGCTGTCTCGGCTTCCTCGGTCGCGCCTTCCTCGCCGGCGCCCTCTTCCGCGAGGTCCTCGGCGGTCGGCGCCGGCACCACGTTGACGACCAGCAACTCCGGGTCGGATACCAGGGTGGTGCCGCTCGGCAGCGGGATCTGCGCGGCGGTGAACTGGGTGCCGGCTACGGCGCCCTCGATGGACACCGTCAACTGCTCGGGGATAGACAGCGCCTCCGCCTCGATCTCGATGGCGTTGGACTCCTGCGTGACCAGGGTGTCGGGTCCGGGCTCACCTTCGACGATGACGGTGACCTCGACAGTGACCTTCTCGCCGCGGCGCACGACCAGCAGATCGGCGTGCTGAATGCTGCGTTTGATCGGATGAATGTCCAGTGCCTTGGTCAGCGCGAACTGTTCCTTGCCGGCGATATCCAGGGTCAGCACCGCGTTGGTCCCCGAGTGGCGGAGTACCGCTGCGAAGTCGCGGCCGGGCAACTCGAGGTGCTGAGGCTCGGCGCCATGACCGTAGAGGACGGCGGGAATCTTGCCCTCGCGACGGGCCCGCCGGGACGCGCCCTTGCCGGTCTCGGTACGCACGATGGCGGTGAGTTGGTTGCCTGCGGATTTAGCCATGTGTCGCTCCTGTGTCTAAGGCACGGCCAGGGAGCGCGACAGTTCGATGTCGGTCTCCGTCGATAACGGTGTGCTGACCAATCGGCCGGCCACCCTCGCCGTGACGCCTGGTCAGGTTAACGCATGTGCGCGTCGAGGCGGAAATTCGGTGGCCGCAGTCACCGCGGATCGTGCGCCACATCCGTCACACCAGCCCCTTGCAGGGGCATGATCGTCTGCAAAACGTGGTATCGCGGGTGCTATCAAAGCGGAAATTTGGTGCCGGTGAGCTGCTCCGATAGGTCCCAAAGCGCGCCGGCGGTCGACATGTCCTGCGCCCGTCGGCTGCGCCCGACGGGTTGGGTCCGCCCGAGGTACCCGAATCGGGGGCCGACAAAGGTGTTGCCGGGCAGATCCTGGGATGCCG
>JAVROG010000093.1:0-2559 GCA_032162865.1 Mycobacterium sp.
CAACGCTGTTCTCCGACAGCCGCCCCATGCCCGGGAAGAGCAACTGGCTGTTGCCCTTGATCAGTGACGGTCGCCCGGCAGTGGCGGGATTGATGCGTTCGATCTGGCGGTCGTCGAGCGGCAGCACATTGTATTTGACCGCCTCGATCAGCCAAAGGCGCTGCAGCTCATGCAGTTTGTCCGGATTCTCCTTGGACAGATCCTTGGCCTGCGTCCAGTCGGTATTACCGTCATAGAGTTCCCAGACGTCGTCGTCGAAGGCCGGCATGACTGCTCCGCCCATCTCCCACGGCGTGCGGTGCTTGGTCACCGCGCTCCAACCCTTGTGGTAGATGCCGCGGTTGCAGAACATTTCGAAGTACTGGGTCTCGTGCCGCTCCGGCGCGTCGGCCTCGTTGAAGCTGTACAGCAGGCTGGTGCCCTCGTACGGGCTCTGCATGACACCGTTGACCATCGTCGGCGCGGGGATGCCCGCCGCCTCCAGCACAGTGGGCGCCAAATCGATGACATGGGTGAACTGGTTGCGCACACCCCCCTTGTCCTCGATTCCCTTGGGCCAGTGCACGATCGTGCCGTTGCGGGTGCCGCCCCAGTGCGAGGCCACCTGCTTGGTCCACTGATAGGGCGTATCCATCGCCCACGCCCAGCCCACCGCATAGTGGCCGTAGGAGCCTTCGCCCCCGAACTCGTCGAGCTTGGACAGCAGGAATTCGGGTGTCTCGAGGTCGGCCATGCCGTTGAAGTTGGCCATCTCGTTGAACGCGCCCTGCAGCGTGCCCTCCGCGGAAGCGCCGTTGTCGCCGATGATGACGTAGACAAGCGTGTCGTCCAGTATCGGTTCGAGCGCTTCGATCAAGCGGCCGACGTGATGGTCGGTGTGCTCTAAAAATGCTGCGTACACCTCCATCTCGCGTTCCAGGGCGGGCTTCAGTGCAGGATCCATCTCGTCCCACGCCGGGATTTCCGCGTGGCGCGGCGTCAGCACCGAGTCCGCGGGGATCACACCCAGTTCCTTTTGGCGTTCGAAGGTGATCTCCCGCTGTTTGTCCCAGCCGTGCGCGAATTTTCCTTTGTACTTGTCGATCCACTCCTTCGGCACGTGGTGCGGGGCGTGGGTGGCACCGGGTGCGAAGTACATGAAGAACGGCTTGTCGGGCAGCAGCGCCTTCTGCTGGCGCACCCAGTTGATCGCCTTGTCAGCCAGATCCTCGGTGAGGTGATAGCCCTCGGCCGGAGTCTTCGGCGGCTCAATCGGCGTGGTGCCCTCATACAGGGCCGGATCCCACTGATTGTTCTCCCCGCCGATAAAGCCGTAAAAGTATTCGAATCCACCGCCGCCCGTTGGCCACGCGGTGAACGGGCCTGCCGGACTGGTCTGCCAGACCGGAACCTCGTGGCACTTGCCGAACTGCGCAGTCGAGTAACCGTTGAGCTTGAGCGTCAACGGCAACGGCGCCTTGGTGTTCGGCAGCACCGAGGTGTATCCCGGTGCTGCGGTGGCGGTCTCGGTGATGTTGCCCATGCCGACCGAGTGATGGTTGCGGCCGGTGAGCAGAGCCTGCCGGGTCGGCGAGCACAGCGCAGTGGTGTGCAACCGGGTGTACTTCAACCCCCCGGAGGCCAGCTTCTCGAAGTTCGGCGTCTGACACGGCCCTCCGAAGGCGCTGCTCGCGCCAAAGCCCACGTCATCGATCAGAACGACCAGCACGTTTGGCGCTGCCGCGGGCGGCCGCACGTCCTTGATCGGCGGATAGCTGGTGTCGGGGTCCTTGGCGTCGTAGGTGGTCAACCCCACGTGAGGAACATCGGGAATCGGAAGGATTCTTCGCGAGCTCTGGCCATCGACCATGACAGTCGCCTTTCCTTCGGCGCGGGTGGTCCCGTCACGATAGGGGCGTGCCGGGCTGAGCGTCGCGAATTGACGAACCGGTCAGCATGCGGTCATCGGCGGTTTCCCGGTCAGTCGCAAAATGTCAAAAATCTGTCGCCTCGTGCCAAGACCTCTGGGCCGAGCGCCGTGCACAGTTGCGGTAACCGAAATTCCCGAAGGCCTTGATTCCCAAGGCTGCTCGTCGCCGAACGGCGCCAAGTTTCAACCCACAACATCTAAGGACACCGACATGCGACGCCTCACCAGCCTGGACGCATTCTTTCTAGCCACCGAGGATGCGCGCACCGTCGCCAACGTTTCGGCGCTCGCCATTCTCGAACGGAAGCGGGCGAACGGACGCCGTGTTACCCGCCATGCCGTCAAATCACTGTTCGCGCAGCGGCTGCACCTGCTGCCGCCGTTGCGCTGGCAGCTGGCCGAGGTCCCCCTTGGCGTTGCGCACCCGTCATGGGTCGACGGCGAGGTCGACCTCGACTTCCATATCCGGGAGTTCGCACTGCCGGCACCCGGCGACGATGCTGCACTCTCGGAGCATGTGGCCCGCCTCGCGGCCGAACCGATGAACCGCTCCCGCCCGCTCTGGGAGGCATATCTGATCCATGGCCTGTCCGCCGACCGGGTGGCGTTGCTGATCAAGTTGCACCACTCCGCCGTCGATGGGGTGTCGG
>JAVROG010000094.1:0-9110 GCA_032162865.1 Mycobacterium sp.
GTGCTCCACCTCGGAGGCGTCATCGAGGAGCGCTTTCAGCGCTAGGTGAACAGCCTCCCGTGCGTCGGCCAGGTGGTACTTGTTGATGACCCCTCGAAGCAGGCTCTCTTCAACCAAGATTTCGAAGCTCTTCAGCATGGAGCAACTTTACCGACTGCACGCACGGGTGGAAGGCCAGGTTGGGCCGGTTTTTCGGCGACCCATACTCTGGTGAGGTGTCAGATTCGAACCGGCTGTACTTCCGCCAACTGCTCTCCGGTCGCGATTTCGCCGCCTGCGATGCCATCGCGGCGCAAATGCGTAATTTCGCCTACCTGATCGGCGACCGTGAAACCGGTGACTGCGTGGTGGTCGATCCGGCGTACGCCGCCGGGGATCTCCTCGACGCGCTGGAAGCCGACGGCATGCAGTTGTCCGGAGTGCTGGTGACCCACCACCACCCAGACCACATCGGCGGCTCGATGATGGGTTTTGAGCTCAAAGGGCTGGCCGAGTTGCTGGAGCGAACGTCGGTGCCGGTGCACGTGAACACCCACGAAGCGCTGTGGGTGTCGCGGATTACCGGGATCCCCATGAGCGACCTGACGACCCATGACCACCGGGACAAGATCAGCATTGGCGACATCGAGATCGAGTTACTGCACACTCCCGGTCACACGCCGGGAAGTCAGTGTTTTCTGCTGGACGGACGGCTGGTCGCCGGCGACACGCTGTTCCTGGACGGCTGCGGACGCACCGACTTTCCGGGCGGCGATTCCGACGAGATGTACCGCAGCCTGCAGCAGCTCGCCGCGCTGCCCGGCGACCCGACGGTGTTTCCGGGGCACTGGTATTCGGCCGATCCAAGTGCCTCACTATCGGAGGTCAAGCGCTCCAATTACGTTTATCGGCCGGGCAACATCGACCAGTGGCGAATGATGATGGGCGGCTGACCGCGTGGCGAACGCGGACGGCCATTCTGGGCACGGTCGATAATTCTGTCAGCAAGACACAGGAACCCCCTCTACGATCGGTGCAGCTAAATTCCACGTCCAAGGTCGGTATCCAGGGCGGCAGAGGCATGAGCGGAGGGCGGATTCCATGGGGTGGGCTCAAGGAAGCTGGCATGGGATCGCGAGCGTCGAATCCAGCACCTGGTTGGCATGGGCCGCGTGGGCGGCACTGCTGCTGGGCGTCATCGCGCTGATCTTCACGCACCGCCAGCTGCAGCGAAACCGTGCGCTGGCCGCGGAGAAGACGCGGCCGCATGTGGCCATGCTCATGGAGCCCCATGTCGCGGACTGGCATGTCATCGAGCTGGTGGTGAGAAATTTCGGTAGCACCGCGGCCTACGACATCCGGTTCAATTTCCCGAATCCCCCGACGGTGGCCGAATACGAGAATGCCTCCGACGGTTACGCCGACGTCGTCGAACTGCAGCTCCCCCGGGAGTTGCCCACGTTGGCGCCAGGTCAAGAATGGCGGATGGTGTGGGACTCCGCGCTCGACCGCGCCGAAATCGGGCACGGCGTCGAATCGCGCTTCGAAGGCACGGTGAACTACTACGACCGCCCCGAGCAACCGCGCGGCTGGAAGTTCTGGCAGCGCCCTCGACTTCCGCTGGAGACCAAGGTGGTGCTGGACTGGGACGCCCTACCGCCCGTTCAGCGCATCGAGTTGATGACGACGCACGATCTGGCGAAGCGGGAGAAACAGAAGCTGGAATTGCTGCGCAACTTGCTGACGTACTTCTTCTACGCGAGCAAGGAAACACGTCCCGAGGTGTTCCGCAGCGAAATCGATCGCATCAACCGTGCTGTGCAGGAAACCCAGGACAGGTGGCGCACCCGCCAGCTCGATGAGCCCACCGACGTCAGTCTGCGCTGGGGCGATGCCGAGAACGAACTGGGTAAGCATCGCAGCCAGCGGGTGTGACCGCTCGGCGATCTGATTCAATCGACTCCGTTGCCCGCAGCGAAGGAGTCACCCAATGAGCGGTCCGGTCGTCTACACCCACGACGAAACCATCGGGGTCATCCGGATGGACGACGGCAAGGTCAACGCGTTGGGTCCGACCATGCAGCAGGCCCTCAACGAGGCGATCGACCAAGCCGACAGCGACAACGTCAAAGCGCTGGTGATCACCGGGAACCAGCGGGTATTCAGCGGCGGATTCGACCTCAAGATCCTGACCTCAGGCGAGGTGCAACCCGCGATCGACATGCTGCGGGGCGGCTTCGAGCTGGCCTACCGGCTGCTGTCCTACCCCAAGCCAGTGGTGATCGCCTGTACCGGTCCCGCGATCGCGATGGGAGCGTTTCTGTTGGCCTCCGGCGACCACCGCATCGCCGCTCACGCCTACACCATTCAGGCCAACGAAGTTGCGATCGGAATGGTCATTCCCTATGCAGCGCTGGAGATCATGAAGCTCCGGCTGACGCGGTCGGCCTATCAGCAGGCCACCGGGCTGGCCAAGACCTTCTTCGGTGAGACCGCGCTGGCCGCGGGTTTCATCGATGAAATGGCGCTGCCGGAGATGGTGGTCAGCCGCGCCGAGGAAGCTGCTCACGAATTCGCGGGCCTCAATCAGTCAGCCCATGCCGCGACCAAGTTGCGTACCCGGGCGGACACACTGAAAGCGATGCGCGCCGGGATCGACGGGATCGAAAAAGAATTCGGAGCCTAGGGGGATGTGATGCGGTTGCCCGAACAACCGCCTCACATCTGCGCCTCCTCCGTCTAACATTCTGGCAGCCGAGCCGGATCGCCGCGGCACTTCGCCGCTATTGGTACTGACGGAATCGCTCGAGGTATTCGACCCAGTTCCAGGTCGACAAGAACATCTCGGCGGCTTCATAGCCTCTTCGGTACAGGGCCTCGGCGTCTCTGCGGGAAATGCCGAAATCCAGGAAGTTGACGGCGGTCGAGTCGACCCGGATCGCGCGGGAGCTGACCCACGGCTGATTCAGGTAAGTCTGGTCATGGCCGACGAACATCGTGGTGATCAGCTGTTCGAGCAGCACCGACGGCGGCCCCAGCAGACGCAGCGCACCCACCCCGGGGATCACCTGGTCGTTGCCTTCGGGCAGATTCGGCATCACCGTGACGCCGAAGGTGGGCCACCGAGGTGGCTTACCGTCGAACCGGTCGAAGGAGTCGATCGGAAAGTTCGACAGCACCCCGCCGTCGACCAGGGTGGATGTCAGGCCGGCGGCGCTGGTCAGGGTGACCGGGCGAAAATAGAACGGGATGGACATCGAGGCGCGAACCGCGTCGGCGACCAGTTGCTCGTCGGGATCCAGCCCGTATAGCCGCTGGTAGTCCCAGGGCAGCCGCACCAGCTGACCGGTCGTGATGTCGGTGACGGTGACCGCCAGCCGGTAACGGCGCTCGGCGCGGATCTGCTTGTCGGGCAGCGCCAGATCGCCAAATGTGGTCACCCCCAGGTTCTTCAGCTCGCCGCGGATCCAGTCGTGGGCGAAGTCGCCGCGGTAGATGCCGTTTTCCCGTAGCAGCCCCCACGCCTGGCCGACGACGGGCAGCCGGCCGACGGCTCCGGAATCGCGGAATTTGTCGTACGGCAGGGTGAGCGCGAGTTCCTTGATCTGGGCGCTGGTCAGTTGGTCGCCGTTTGACGCCGCCGCCAGGATCGATCCGACCAGTGAACCGGCCGAGACGCCGGAGACCCGTTTGACCGAGTAACCGGCATCCATGACCGCGACCACGGCACCCACCAGGCCGACGCCCTTGACACCGCCGCCCGACAGAACCAGATCAACAGGGTTGGGCCTGTTGGGCCTGGTGGAATTGGTGGACCTCGCTACCCGCTGCTCCGCCATCGACGCCCCTCAGTCCTGCGCCGAAGTCCATTGGTACGGCAGGAATTTCCCGTCAAAGGTCACTATGACCCGATCACCCGACGGGTGCGATTTCTTCTGCAGGTCGAGGCTGAAGTTGATCGCGCTCATGATGCCGTCGCCGAATTGTTCATGAATCACTTCCTTCAGGGCACCACCGTAGACCTGAAGGGCTTCGTAGAAGCGGTAGATGGTTGGGTCGGTGGGCACCCCTCCAGCTGGAAAAGCAGGCAGGCCGCCGCGCAGCGGCGGTGCCGCCAGCACCGGAACTGTCGACTCGTCCAGGCCCAGCATCTCGACCAGGACCTTGCCCAGCTGCGCGGGTATCGGGTGTTGACCCAGCAGGGCCGACGTCGTCCACAGGAGTGGCCTGTCGATGGCGTCCGCGAGTTGCTGCCAGGTCAGGCTCTTCGACAGGCGGGCAACGATGATCTGTTCGGTGATCTCGTTTCGGTTCATGACCCCCAGCATGCACGCCGAGATGTACGCTGCGCAGCATTAGATCTTCAGCTGCGAGGGTCGGGGCCGCCATGCGAATCGTCGTTGACCTGAATCGGTGCCTGGGATATGCGCAATGCGTGCCGCTGGCACCGGAGGTGCTCAGACTCAACGGCGAAGAGGCGCTCACCCGCGACTGGTGCAGGACCCGCCGCCCTACCGGATCAGCCAGGTGTTTCGCGGCCCGCAGCATGTGGTCATCGATTACGACGAGATCCGGCCGCTCGGTCAGCCCTAGGTCCCGGCGGCACGCGACTCACCAACGTCCGTGATGCACAACCTCGTTGAACGGCCGTCGACTCGGTTTGCGGATCGGCGCCAGCGGGCGATCTGCGGGGTACCCGACGCCCAGCAGGTAGGCCACCAGGTAGTCGTCCGGCACCCCCAGGATGGCGCGGGCCTTGTCCTGGTCCCCCACCGACGAATGGCCGGTACCGATACCCAGGTCGGTTGCGGCGAGCATCATCGCCATCGTCGCCTGGCCGATGTCGTATTGATCGGTCACTTTTCTGCGTTCGTCCGCCGGGACCGGAATCACGAAGATGATCGCGGCCGCCGCCCGAGCGATATGGCCGGCACCCATCCAGACCGTCGAAAGTTCTTGCAGCGCATCTTTGTCGGTGACGATGACGAAGTCCCACGGCTGCCGATTCTTGGCAGAGGGCGCCCGCCACCCGGCCTCAGCGATGCGGTCCAGGTCGGCATCGGAAATCGACTCCGAGGTGTATTCCCGCACATTGCGCCGCGCGCGGATTGCGTCCCAGGTTTCCATCAGTTCCTCCTACGGCCCGCGGACCGCTTGCTCTGATTACCCATTTGTCCTCCCGTCCGGGTGTGTGACCCGCTGACTTCACCTTGGCACGCAGGTACGACGCGACGCATCCGCCCCAACCGCCGCCGGTGTCGGAGGGGCGGTCTATGGTGGCCCGCAATGGCGCTTCATCTCCACCGTGCCGAACGGACCGATCTGCTGGCCGACGGGCTTGGCGCACTGCTGGCCACTGCGCTGTCCGACCCGTTCGCCGAAGAGCTGGTACTGGTTCCGGCCCGGGGCGTGGAACGCTGGCTGAGTCAGCGCCTTTCGCACGTGCTGGGTTCCGGACCCGAAGGTGGTGACGGCGTCTGCGCGGGTATCTCGTTTCGCAGCCCGGCGTCGTTGATCGCCGAGATCACCGGAACGGTCGATGACGACCCCTGGTCAGCCGACGCCATCACATGGCCTCTGCTGGAGGTGATCGACCGCTCGATGGATGAGCCGTGGTGTGCGACGCTGGCAAAACATCTGGGCCACTTCGACATTGGGGCCGAGGCCGAGCTGCGGCGGGGACGGCGGTATTCGGTGGCCCGCCGCATCGCGGGCCTGTTCGCCTCCTACTCCCGCCAGCGGCCCCGACTGCTTGCCGACTGGCTGGGCGGCGAGCCGGGCGACCTTGACTCCGATCTGGCCTGGCAGCCTGCGTTGTGGCGGGCGTTGGTAGCCGTCGTCGGTGTCGACCCTCCGCATGTCCGCCACGAAAAAACCGTCGCCCGACTGCGAACGGGGCGGTCCGTGCTGCCGTCCCGGGTGTCGCTGTTCGGGCACACCCGGTTGGCGAGCAGCGACATCGAGTTGCTCGAGGCGCTGGCCACCCATCACGAACTGCATCTGTGGCTGCCGCATCCCAGCGACGCGCTCTGGCGGACGCTAGGAGGCCGTGACGCCCTCAATGGAATAGTGCCGCGGCGCGTGGACACCAGCCACCGCGAGGTCCGCCATCCCCTGCTGGCGACGCTGGGTCGGGACCTGCGTGAGCTGCAACGAAGTCTGCCCGGCGAGCGCGCGACCGACGAGGCGCTCGGTGCCCCCGAGCACCCGGACACCCTGCTCGGGTGGCTGCAGTCCGACCTGGCGGCCGACGCCGTCCGGCCGCAGGGTCGCGCGCTCGCGGCCGATGACCGGTCGGTGCAAGTGCACAGCTGCCACGGGCCGGCACGCCAGATCGACGTGCTGCGGGAGGTGCTGCTCGGTCTGCTCGCCGACGACCCGACGCTGGAGCCTCGCGACATCCTGGTGATGTGCCCTGACATCGAGACGTACGCACCCTTGATCGTCGCCGACTTCGGCCTCGGTGACGTGGTGCGCGGCGTGCATCCCGCGCACCGGCTTCGAGTACGGCTCGCCGACCGTTCACTGCTGCAGACCAATCCGCTGCTCGGCGTGGCATCGCAGCTGTTGGCGCTGGCCGGCAGCAGGGTCACCGCGAGTGAGGTGCTCAATCTCGCCCAATCGGCGCCGGTGCGCGCCCGCTTCGGCTTCGGTGACGACGACCTGGAAAACATCACCCGCTGGGTGCGGCAGGCCAACATTCGGTGGGGCTTCGATCAGGACCACCGCAAGCCGTTCGGCGTCGACTTCGTCCACAACACTTGGCGATTCGGCCTCGACCGGGTGCTGGCCGGTGTCGCGATGTCCGATGCTTCGCACGCCTGGATCGACTCCACGCTGCCCCTCGACGACGTCGGCAGCAACCGTGTCGAGTTGGCCGGCCAACTCGCGGAATACATCGACCGATTGCAGCGGACGGTCGGTTCGCTCACCGGTACCCGACCGCTGCGGGACTGGCTGGCCGCGCTGACCGACGGCATCGCGACGCTGACTCGCATCGACGAGGACGACGCGTGGCAGACCAACCAGATGCAACGCGAGTTCGCCGAGGTCTTGCGCACGGCGGGGCCGCGGGCCGACACCGCGATGCGACTGCCCGATATCTGCGCACTGCTGCAGCGCCATCTCGCCGGCCGGCCCACCCGCGCCAACTTCCGCACCGGCACCTTGACGGTCTGCACGATGGTGCCGATGCGCTCGGTCCCCCATCGGGTGGTGTGCCTGGTGGGCATCGACGACGGCGTCTTCCCGCGACTCGGCGTCGTCGACGGCGACGACGTGCTGGCTCGGCGGCCGATGACGGGCGAGCGCGACATCCGTTCTGAGGATCGGCAACTGCTGCTCGACGCCGTCGGCGCGGCCACCGGCCACTTGGTCATCACCTACACCGGCGCCAACGAGAACTCGGGTCAGCGCAGACCACCCGCGGTCCCGCTGGCCGAGCTGCTCGACGCGCTGGATACGACGACGACCGAGAAGGTCCGCTCTCGTATCGTCGTCGAGCATCCGTTGCAGCCGTTCGACGTTCGCAATGTGCAGCGCGGAAGCCTGGTGCCCGGTGTGCCGTTCAGCTTCGATCCGACCGTGCTGCGAGCGGCTCGCACTGCCACCGGTCAACGGGTCGAGCAGCCGAAGTTCATCAGCGGACCACTGCCGACGCCACCGCCGGATGACGTGGCTCTCGCCGATTTGGTCGCCTTCTTCAACGACCCGGTGAAGGGCTTCTTCCGCGCGCTCGAGTACACGCTGCCGTGGGATGTCGACGGTGTCCAGGACGCGATGCCGGTCGAGATCGACGCGCTCGAGGAATGGACGGTCGGCGATCGGATGCAGAGCGACATCCTGGGTGGGATGGCGCCGGATGCGGCGCGACACGCCGAATGGCGCCGCGGCACATTGCCGCCCGGCCAGCTCGGTTGGCGCAAGGTCACCGAGATCCGCGATCAGGCGGCGCTGCTGGCGAATGCCGCCCAGCGCCACCGCCGAGCCGACACCGCGGCCTACGACGTCGACATCGACCTCGGTCACCGGCGACTGACCGGCACGGTGTCAGGCGTGTTCGGCGAGCGTCTGGTGTCTGTGACATATTCCAAGCTCGACGGCAAACACCTGCTTGAATCATGGATTCCCTTGTTGGCGTTGATTGCTCATGATCCGAGTCGGGACTTCTCGGCCGTCTGCATAGGGCGGCCGAAACGTGGCACCACCCCGCGGGAGGAGGGGCTGGGCAGACCCGACGAGGGCGCCGTCCACCTGCTGGCAGATCTGATCGCTATCTACGACGCCGGGCGACGTGAGCCAATTCCGTTGCCCATCAAGACTTCCTACGCGTGGGCGGTCGCCCGACACTGCGGCGACGACCCAATCAAGCAGGCTTCCTACCGGTGGAAGTCCGATCGATTCCCGGGTGAGGATTCCAAGCCGGCTCAGGTGCGGGCCTGGGGCAAGAACGCTCGGCTGACCGACCTGATGCAGCCCCTGCGAGCCGGCGAGGAGTATGGCGGCGAAGAGCATCGCTTGGGCGCCTACGCTGCGCGCCTCTGGCTGCCCCTCCTGCGAGCTGACCTGAGCGCCCAGAGGCGGTCACGGTAATGGAATCCTTCGATCTGCTGGGCCCACTGCCCGCCGAGCGCTCCACCACGGTGCTGGAAGCCAGCGCGGGCACCGGCAAGACCTTCGCGTTGGCCGGTCTGGTGACCCGCTACGTCGCCGAGGGCACGGCCACGCTCGACGAGATGCTGCTCATCACGTTCGGGCGCGCGGCCAGCCAGGAACTCCGAGAACGGGTCCGTTGCCAAATCGTCGACGCGCTAACCGCTTTCGACGATAGTTCAACGGTGGGCAACAACAAGTTGGTGGCGAAACTGATCGACGGCAGTGCCGCAGAGTGCGCGGAAAGAAGGCAGCGGCTGCGCGACGCACTGGCCGGCTTCGATGCGGCGACGATCGCCACGACACACCAGTTCTGCCAGCTGGTGCTCAAATCGCTGGGCGTGGCGGGCGACACGGACGCGGGGGTCACGCTGGTCGAAGACCTCGACGAACTGGTCACCGAGATTGTCGACGACCTGTATTTGGCCCACTTCGGACGGGAGCGCGACGATCCCGCGTTGAGTTACCGCGATGCGCTG
>JAVROG010000095.1:0-7300 GCA_032162865.1 Mycobacterium sp.
GGGCTGGCGGCGGAATTGGTCAAGGGAGCCCAACGCTCGGATCGTTTGGCGGGCGCGGTGATTCGAGTGGGTTACTACCTGGCCGAGGAGAACGCGCTGCGGTTGCTGAACCTGCGCCGCGCCGCTCGCAGCGTCGAAGGAGCGGGGCCGGGGCCAGAAGGCAACGTCACCAAACTGAAGCTGGCCGACCACATGATCGAGGGTGCCGCCATCTCCACGGCGCTGGCCGGGCCTGAGGCGGCGCTACTGGACGGACCTGGCTCGCTGGCCGGGCGCATGGTGATGGGTGCCCG
Organism: Mycobacterium sp.; assembly: GCA_032162865.1. Lineage (GTDB taxonomy): Bacteria > Actinomycetota > Actinomycetes > Mycobacteriales > Mycobacteriaceae > Mycobacterium. The sequence goes on from JAVROG010000095.1 coordinate 294, forward strand.
TGGCATGGCGATCGCAGGTGGCACGTCGGAGGTGACCCGCAATCAGATCGCCGAGCGGATCCTCGGCATGCCGCGCGACCCGCTGATCAACTAGAGCCGCGAGCATCAAGCGGGGCGGGGGACCGCGGCCAGGCGCGATTGACCGAGCCAGGTGGGCACTGCCCGGCGCGCGGCGGCGTCACCGTGAATTGTCAACGCCCCGTTGAGCATTGTGCGCGACCAGGAAAGGTCGCCACGCCACAGCCGGGTCAGGGTGAGCAGGCTGGTTTCGATTGTGGCGGCCACCTCATAGCCGGGATCGAAGTCGCAGACGTCGGCTTCTCCCTCGGAGACCACCAGCCACCAGCGAGCGGCTTTTGGATCCACTTCGGAGAACTGGAATGCCAGCACGGTGCGTGCCCGCGGCCACGCGTCAATCGGAATGGTGCGGCGGATGTCCCACAACAGCAGGTGCGGGTCGAGGTCGTCGTCGCCAAGCTCAGGAATCCAGCGCACTCCCCAGTCGCCGAGGGCATTCACCACAGGCGCGAGTTCCTGGCCACACGTGGTCAGCGAATATGAGGTGCGGCCATCGATGTCAGTGCGTTCGACAACTCCGGCCCGGGTGAGCGACTTCAGTCGTTTAGACAGCAGGGCCGGCGACATCTTGGGAACTCCGCGTCGCAAGTCATTGAAATGACCACTGCCTCTTAGTAATTCGCGTATGACAAGCAGCGTCCACCGTTCGTCGAGCAGTTCCATCGCCTTTGCGACTGGGCAGAACTGGCTATATGTCGACATGGTGCAGGCACCCTCCACTCGGTTGTTTCCAGTAGACGCTGTGGCCAAGGAATTGACTAGTACAGATTCTGTATCACCGCCGGTTCAGATCTGGCACTAGAAGCGGTACACCGGTACGCCCGACGATTGAGCCCACCGAACAGATTGCCAATCGAAGGGAAGTTGAAATGACCGCTGTGACCGACACCGCGCTCGACCGCGGATACGAAAGCAAGCATCGCGCGCTGTGGGCGCTGGGCGACTACACCACTGTGGCGACCGAAGTCGTGGCACCGCTCGGTCCGGTTCTGCTGTCGGCCAGTGGAATCGGCGCGGGTGACCGCGTCCTCGACGTTGCGGCCGGGTCGGGAAACGTGGCTATACCCGCCGCGCTGCTCGGCGCCGACGTCACTGCCAGCGACCTGTGCCCGGATCTGCTGGAGCGTGGTCGGGAGATAGCCCAGGCCCGCGGTGCCAGCTTGCGGTGGGTGGAGGCCAACGCCGAAGCACTGCCGTTCGACAATGACAACTTCGACGGGGTGCTCTCCTGCATCGGCGTGATGTTCGCGCCACACCACCAAGCCTCAGCCGACGAGTTGGTTCGCGTTTGCCGGCCCGGCGGGGTGATCGGGCTGATCAGCTGGACGCCCGAGGGCTTCGTCGGCCAGATGTTTGCGACCATGAAGCCCTTCATGCCGCCGCCCGCGCCGGGTGTGCAATCGGCCCCGTTGTGGGGCAACGAAGATCACGTCCGCGGCCTGCTGGCCGACCGGGTCACCGACTTCATCGCGCAACGACAGACGTTGCGGGTGGATCAATTCGCCGACGGAGCTGACTTTCGCGACTACTTCAAAGCAAACTACGGGCCGATGGTTGCCGCGTACCAGGGGATCGGCGCGGAGCCGGCAAAGGTTGCGACGCTGGACGCCGAGTTGGCCGCACTCGGGGACCGCCACCTCGCAGCGGGGTCCGCGATGGAGTGGGAGTACCTGCTGATCACCGCCCGCAAGCGCTGAACCCGGCACCGCTCGCCGACTCAGGGCGCGGCTGGCGCGAACAGCGGGGCGCCACTCGCGCCCTTGTCGGGTCGGAGAGCGACGGCCATTCCGCATGCCACCGAATCCGGTTCGCAGTCAACGATATTGGCGGCAACACGCAATCCGCTCTGTTCGCTGAGTTCCACCAGGGCGATCACATAGGGTGTCGCGATCTCCGGGTTGTACGGGTGATGGTTGATCGTGAAGGTGAACACTGTCCCATGACCGGACACCGGCTTTGCCTGCAGTGGGCCGCCGCACTCGCGGCATTCGCCGGCCGCCGGATGGACCCAGTGTGCGCATTCATCGCAGTGTTCGATGAGCAGCGGCGATGTCGAGTCAGCTGACACGACCAATACAGTACACTCAATTGCTCCGGCATTGGTTGGCGTGTTGACCCTACGGACGGTGCAGATGAAGTACTTCGAGAAAGACGCGATCGTGTCCGGCCTCGGCATTTCGCGTATCGGCCGTCGCACCGGAATCCCCGGGCGAGACCTCACGATGGAGGCGGTGCGGGCCGCCATCGATGATGCGGGTCTGACCGCCGAAGACATCGACGGCATCGCCACCCTGGGCGATACACCGGCCGCCGAGGTCAACACCGAGCTGAAGATCGATGCCGGCGACTGCGGCAGCGGATTCGGCACCGGCGGCCTGCTGAGTCCGGTGATGTCGGCCTGCCGCGCGGTCGCCGAGCGACGTGCCCGCCATGTGGTGGTCTACCGGACCATTCAAATGCTGGGCGGCACCATCCCGGTCAACCAGGACGAGAAAAACACGCCCGCCCCGCCGCTGGCGCGGATGTTTGACGCGCCCGAAGGTGAGCGTCCGGTCGTCGGCGCTATGGACGACATCAACGATCTGGTTGCTGCACAGGCCTACTCCGCGGCCAACTGGCTGGCCCTGAACTGTCGTCGTCACATGGAGCTGTACGGAACCACCAAGGAGCAGCTGGGCTGGATCGCTCTCAACGGCCGGCGCAACGCGGCCTTGAATCCCCGTGCGGTATATCGCGATCCGATGACCATGGCCGACTATCTGGGTGCGCGGCCGGTGTCGACCCCGTTCGGACTGCTGGACTGCGACGTACCTATCGACGGCTCGATCGCGGTCGTGGTTTCTCACGCGGACTACGCCGGCGATTGCCCGCACCGCGCGGTGGCGGTTGAGGCGATCGGCGGCTCCGACGGTGCCGGCGGCTGGTTCCACCGTGCCGACTACCCGAAGATGGCGATGTCGGATGCGACGGCCCAGATGTGGTCGCGGACGGATCTGACGCCCGCAGACGTCGGCGTTGCCGAGTTGTACGACGGTTTCACCTATCTCACTCTCGCCTGGTTGGAAGCCCTCGGGGTTTGCGGTGACGGTGAGGGCGGCCCGTTCGTCGAGGGCGGCGGGCGCATCGCCCGCGACGGTCAGCTGCCGCTGAACACCTACGGCGGCCAGCTTTCGGCCGGACGTATGCATGGTTACTGGGCATTGCACGAAGGGTGCTTGCAGCTACGCGGCGAGGCGGGGGAGCGGCAGGTATCGCAGCGCCCCGAGGTCGGCGTGGTTTCTGTGGGCGGTGGTCCCGTCGCCGGATGCATGTTGCTCACATGCTGACCGGGTAATGATTACCGAACCAGGCACCGTGCGTGCGGATAAGCGAGCGGCGAAAATTGCTCGCTGTATCGAGGCGGACATCGTTCGCCGTGGCTGGGCGGTGGGGGAGTCGCTGGGCTCGGAAGCAGCTCTGCAACAACGCTATGAGGTGAGTCGGTCGGTACTGCGCGAAGCCGTCCGGCTGGTCGAGCATCACCAGGTTGCCCGGATGCGACGCGGCCCGAACGGTGGGCTACTCATCTGCGAACCCGATGCCGGCCCCGCGACCCGCGCCGTCGTCATCTATCTCGAGTTCCTGGGCACCACGCTGGACGATCTGCTCAATGCGCGTCTGGTGTTCGAGCCGCTGGCGGCCGCGCTGGCTGCCGAGAACATCGACGAGGCGGGAATCGGCCGGCTGCGGGCCGTATTGCGTGCTGAGGAACAGTGGCAGCCGGGTCTGCCCGCACCGCACGACGAGTTCCACATTGCACTGGCTGAGCAGTCGAAAAACCCTGTGCTGCAATTGTTCATCGATGTCCTGATGAGACTGACCAAGCGATACGCGCGGGCGTCGCAGACGGATTCAGCGGACGAGGCGCTGGAGGCGGCCCACCAGATGCGCGGTGCCCACACCGAGATCGTCGCCGCGGTCACCGCGGGCGATTCGGCACGAGCCAAGACGCTGAGCGAACGCCATGCGCAGGGTGTGACCTCGTGGCTGCAGCGGCACCAGGGCCCGGCGGCCGGTCGGACACGAGCCGGCTCGGCAAGCAAGCGTCCACGGCTCACCCTCGAGGCGCCGCGCGGAAAACTCGCGGAGGTGCTGGCGGCCAATATCGCCGACGACATCGCGGCGGGCGGCTGGCAGGTCGGTTCGGTCTTCGGCACGGAGGCTGCGCTGCTGGAACGCTATCGGGTGAGTCGCGCGGCACTGCGGGAAGCGGTGCGCCTGCTCGAATATCACGCGGTGGCGCACATGCGCCGCGGGCCTGGCGGCGGGTTGGTCGTCAGCGAACCGCAGGCGCAGGCCAGCATCGACACGATTGCCCTCTACCTGCAGTACCGCAAGCCGAGTCGGGAAGACCTGCGCAGCGTGCGGGATGCCATCGAAATCGACAATGTCGCGAAAGTAGTCGCCAAGGTCGTCAAACGCCGTGACGAACCAGGGGTGACGAGCTTCCTCGACCCGAGCGGCTGGACCACTGTCGCTGACACCGACGCCGATGTTCGCAAGGCCGCCGTCGACGAATTCCGTTTCCACGTCGGTCTGGCGCAACTGGCTGGCAATGCGGTGCTGGATCTTTTCTTGCGGATCATCGTCGAATTGTTCCGCCGACACTGGTCCAGCACCGGGCAAGCCCATTTGACGTCGACCGACGTAGTCGCCGTCGAACATGCGCACCTGCGGATTCTCGAAGCGATCGATTCCGGCGATGACAGCTTGGCCCGCTATCGCATTCGTCGCCACCTCGATGCTGCTGCGTCGTGGTGGCTGTGAACGCGAGACGCAAGAAATAGTCAGCGGATGCGCATAGCGAATGCTGTTCCGGGGTACATGTTTGCCACACGACGGCCGGTATCAGATTGGTCCCAGCCTAGTGATTTAAGTGAGAGCACTGATGACCGCAGGTATGGAGATCAGGCAAAAAGGGTTCGTTCATTCCGCACTTTTCTACCAGTCTGAGCGCGAGTGCTTGGAGTTTGTTGTTCGATTCGCCGCCGACGGGTTTGCTGTCGATGAGCCGGTTCTGGTCGCGGTGCCAGGCGACCGACTGGCCGTCCTGCGCCCGGGGCTGGGTGCCGCGCATGCGGGATCCGACGCCGAACTTCGGCTGATCGATATCACCGAGGTCGCCCGCAACCCCGGCCGATTCCTGGCGATGGAGAGTTCGTTTGCCGACGAATACCCCGGTCGACCCGTGCGTATTGTGAGCCAGCTGGTCTGGCCGGGCCGTACCCGCGATGAGTGTCTGGCCTGCATGGAGCACGAGGCATTGGTCAACCGAGCACTGAAAAACCGGGACGTGACGGGGTTGTGTCTCTATGACGCGACCCGGTTGGACGATGACGTGCTGGCAGATGCCCGCAGCGCGCACCCTCTGCTGTGGAAGTGCGGATCGACCTATCCCAGCACCGACTACGCCCCGGACGAGGTGTTGGCGCACTGCAATCAGCCGCTGCATCTCAATCCGGCCGCGGTGACATTCACGGTGCGCAAGAGCGCTGACCTCCGATTGGCGCGGTCGTTCGCTGCCGACTATGCCGGCTGGGTTGGACTGTCCCGGGACGGCCTGGATTACCTGCAAATGGTCGCCACCGAGCTGGCCACCAACAGCCTGCAGTACACCGGGGGCGACTGTCGTCTGGCCTTCTGGCGGCATAACGAACATCTGGTCTGTGAAGCTCGCGACGGCGGACGGCTCGAAGACCCGTTCGTGGGACTCCAGCGTCCGAGCGCGAGCGCCAGCGCCAGCCGTGGCCTGTTTCTGGTCAATGCAATGTCGGACTTGGTGCGCACTCACACCACGACTAACGGCACCACCATTCAGGCGTACCTTCGGGTCGACCCGTCGCCGTACTCGATGTCCTGAGCAGCGACTTGTCGGTGCAGCCACCGAAAAACTTACGGAGCAGGAACTACCGTCTCTGTAATGGGAGGCGGAACGATCGGCGACGGCGCGGTCGGCTGCTTGAGGCAACCGGCCGACAGCATGGCGAATGCCGCGATCAGCACGGCGCCAACGATTTTGGCGGTCTGAATCTTCATGCTTGGTGCGCTCATGACTCGTGCCCTTCCGCACTAATGCGCTGCGCTGGTGGCAGCCACCGGAAACGTGTTACCTGGGTCACAGTACAACCGACTGACGTCTGGGTAAATATCTAAATTAGACATCTGTTGAGTACTAGGGGATGCCCGGCGGTCGTCCCTCTAGGATGATGGCCGGAGCGACGCAAATGCGCGTGTCGGCAGGCCGGTGGCCGCCGCCGTCCGCACTGTCCATGCGTCGGGCAGCCCTGAGCTCGCGCGTGTCGACGCGTCACGCGTCTCTTTGCTGCACCCCAGGCTGCGCTCGCGGCCCGGCTCATTAAGGTTGCGATTGCCGTCACGGCTGGGCGCACGGACACCAGCAGGGAAACGCGAACCGTCGGGTTGCTACCCCGCTGGGAACCGACCGCATTTCGCAGTGGCTCCCAGCGGGATCCCCCGACGCTAGCTGGGTGTTCCCCGCTTACGTCTTGGAAAACTCGGCCGAAGGAGTGACGGTGCGTCGCGCCGCACAACCCTCCGATGCGACGGTCGACGGCGCGGCGAACACCGCGACCATGACCCGAAGGGCTGCATCCCCCTGCCGGTTCCCGTCGTGCACGTCGCCGAGCACTCCGTTTGCTGGTCTCACCCAATCTCGCGATTTTCACCGCTACCCGGATGCTAACGCCATTACTTGGTTTCGCGAGTAGTTTTTCCAGGAACTGGGTGCAATTCACAGCGGGGGAGGTGAAAACCGCTTGCGAACTACCGCACCCGGCGTCTAATGTCACCGCTCGTGCGTCTTCTTGATCGTGCCGTAGTAGCCAGTACCCGCCGCGGGGTCTGATCCAGACCGACCCCCCCGCTGTGGG